>NZ_JBAPKY010000009.1:6077-107154 GCF_037083785.1 Roseovarius sp. D22-M7 | reverse complement strand
TGCTTGGGATAGCTCTTGCGCGACAACGGCCAAAGCCGCGTCCCGGACCCGCCGCATAGCAAAAGCGGGTGAATCTCCTGCGCCATGCCTGCCCCCTTATGCCAATGAACGGCCTCAGCCGCGACAATCACGGTGGTCTAGAAACCAGCGATACGTGCCCGCAACGCCCTCTTCCAGCCCGATCCGTGCATACCAGCCCATCTTGCCCAGACGGCTGACATCCATCAGCTTGCGCGGCGTGCCGTCGGGCTTTGTCGGGTCGGTGGCGATGCGGCCCTGAAAACCGGTCACGCGCGCCACCAGCCGCGCCAGATCAAGAATCGTGATATCCGCGCCAGTCCCGACGTTGATATGGCTAAGCATCGGCTCTGTGTTGGCGTCATAGGTGGACTTGGGGAGATCCAGCACGAAAAGCGACGCCTCGGCCATGTCATCGACATGCAGGAATTCGCGCATCGGCTGGCCGGTGCCCCAGATCGTGACCTCCTCGCGCCCTTCTTCGCGTGCCTCGTGAAACCGGCGGATCAGTGCGGGCAGGACATGGGAATTCTCGGGGTGGAAATTGTCACCCGGCCCATAGAGATTGGTCGGCATGACCGAGCGGTAATCGGTTCCGAACTGGCGGTTGTAGCTTTCGCAAAGCTTGATCCCGGCGATCTTGGCGATGGCGTAAGGCTCGTTCGTGGGCTCCAGCGAGCCGGTCAGCAGCGCATCCTCGCGCATTGGCTGCGGCGCGGCCTTCGGGTAGATGCAGCTCGAGCCAAGCTGCAAAAGCCGCCTCACTCCTGCCTCATGTGCCTGATGGATCACGTTGCATTCGATCATCAGGTTTTCATAGATGAACTCCGCCGGATAAGTGGCGTTGGCATGAATGCCGCCGACCCTGGCCGCAGCGAGGATCACCACGTCCGGGCGTTGATCCGACAGGAACGCCCGCACCGCCGCCTGATCGGTGAGGTCAAGCTCCGCGTGCGGAGCGGTGATCAGGGTCAGATCCTCGCCTGCGTCTTGCCGCGCCAGCAGCCTGCGCAGGATCGCGCCCCCCACCATGCCCCGATGGCCGGCGATGAACGTTCTCATGGCTTCGCCTCCTGCATCGGCAGAGCGCTGAAATATGACGCGTCATACCCGAGTTGCTCTGCCTGTGCCCCGCGGTACTCCAAGAAAAAGGCTATCTGGCCGGGGCTCAGGAAATTCAGAAAGTTACGCTCCTGCTTGCGCCAGAAAAACCGGTTATCCTTACGGGTGGTGTGTTCGGCAGCCTGTACCATGCTCGCCAAGCTGGCCTCGTCCACCCCTATCCAATCCTGAAGAAACGAAAGAGTGGCGACCGGATCCTGCAACATGTCCTCATAGCGCAGACAGCAGATCTGGGAATCGCTTTGGGATCGAGCGAGCCACGTGGCGTTGTGGTCGAAGTAGTCCCCTGTCACCGCCACTAAACGAGTTAGGTGGCCTGTGATAACGAACGTCGAAAAGTATGCGTCAAACAGAGGAGTTCCTGCGATCGCTTCAACGGAAGGGAAGCGTACTGGCGCATTTCCGGTGACTTTGTCCGAGAGATAATTCAGATAGGATAAGAATACATCCAGCGGATTCCGGCGGATATGGATGACATGGCTCGTGCGGATAGGCATGTGATGGAAGGGTCGCAGATCGCGCCCGTGATACTTGTAAAAATATGCTCCGCGCAGCCTCTCGGCGTCTGAAAAACTTTCCCTGTGAGTGTCGGGCACACCCTTCAGACCAGTTTGCATTTGGGCACCGATAATGGAGCGCAACCAAGTGTTTCCCGACTTGGGATAGGAATAGATCCCGATAACGCGCGAACGTCCAAGCGCCATGGCGGCCGTGCGCAGCCATGGCGCGGAAAATGGAGCGGTGCTGGGGCGGGATCTCTTCATTCTGAACGTCTCGTTACTATTGTTTTAAGGCTGATCGTTTCTGTGCGCAGCACTCGTTCCTTCACCCTTCCATTGCGACCGGCAGGTCCAGTCCGTGTTCTTTCAAGAGCGCATGCCGCCGGGCGGTGCGCAGATCCTCTGCCACCATCTCGGCGCACATTTCCTGCACGGTGATCTCCGGCGCCCAGCCCAACCGGTCCTTGGCCTTCGACGGATCGCCCAAAAGCGTTTCGACCTCGGCAGGGCGGAAATAGCGCGGGTCGATGCGCAGGATTACGTCTCCGGGCGCAAGGGCGGGGGCTTGGTTGCCTGCAACTTCCACGACTGTCGCGATCTCGTCCACCCCGTCGCCTGAAAACTCCAGCGCGAGGCCCAGTTCGGCGGCTGTCCAGATGATGAAATCCCGCACCGAATACTGCTTGCCCGTCGCGATGACGAAATCGTCCGCCACCTCCTGTTGCAGCATCATCCATTGCATGCGCACGTAATCCTTGGCATGGCCCCAGTCGCGCAGCGCGTCGATATTGCCCATGTAGAGACAATCCTCCAGCCCTTGCGCGATATTGGCCAGCCCGCGCGTGATCTTGCGCGTCACGAAGGTCTCGCCACGGCGGGGGCTTTCATGGTTGAACAGGATTCCGTTACAGGCATACATTCCGTAGGCTTCGCGGTAGTTGACGGTCATCCAGTACGCATAGATCTTGGCCACGGCATAGGGGCTGCGCGGGTGAAACGGCGTGGTCTCCCGCTGCGGGGTTTCCTGCACGAGACCGAAAAGCTCTGATGTCGAGGCCTGGTAGAAGCGCGTGGTCCTTTCCAGCCCCAGAAAACGGATCGCCTCGAGAAGGCGTAGCGTCCCCATCGCATCCACGTCTGCGGTGTATTCGGGCGCTTCGAAACTCACCGCGACATGGCTCTGCGCGCCAAGATTGTAGACCTCGTCGGGACGCACCTCGCTCAGGATACGGGTGAGATTCGAGCTGTCGGTGAGATCGCCGTAATGCAGCTTCAGCCACTGGTGGTTGGCGTGCGGATCCTGATAGATATGGTCGATCCGCTGGGTGTTGAACAGCGAGGCACGGCGCTTGATGCCATGCACCTCATAGCCCTTCTCCAGCAGGAACTCCGCCAGATACGATCCGTCCTGGCCGGTGATTCCGGTAATGAGCGCGCGTTTGGTCATGGTATTCGATGCTGTCCTTACTTTTAAGCGCAACGCTTAGTCGGTTTGCTCGGTCTGGCGGCGTTTTCTCTGAGGAAACTCTTCTAGAAACTGCGGATTTTCAATAGCTAGAAAGTCGGCCAATCTTTCCGAGCTTTCCCAAAGGTCCTCAAAGCGCATCGTCATCAGGCGCTGGTCCTTGCAACTGAGGAAAGTCTCGATCTGGGCCGAGACGGCTTTTGCGAATGCATTTCTGCTGGCGCTTTTCGGGAAGCACCGCTGACATGCTGCCGAGTTTGGCACCCTGAATCCGAACGAAGCAACGACATTCGATACCCGCGACAATAGAATCCATCTCACCATAAACATATATCATCTGGCCTTGGAATTTCGGATCAGATAGTATCATCTCTGCGCGTGGAACATGTTTCAGTGTGTCTGCGTCATTTTGGCCATTCGTGCGCAGAAAACATGCAACATGCTCCAAAAGCATCGTTGTTGCAACGCCTCCAGGTGAACAGATCACGACGTCAATGTCGCTCACGTCTCGGTTATTTCGGGACGCAAGGGCGATACGGATATGTCTCGACTTTTGTTTGAACCAATGCATGACAGGTTTCGATTTTCGTCTCGGCCAGCGCACAAGATGCATGATGGATCGTGCCGGGGCTTCCAGCGGTGTGTCGAGGATCATCGTCTTCAGAGGCATGGGCGCGCACCTCTTTTTTCCAAGGTTGCAAGGACAATGTGGCAAACGCTTTCGCGAGACAATGGATAAGGGGCTGGATCTCGCGCTGTCACGTTCAACGGACCGGATCGGTCACGGTTTCGAGTCCATGGGGACATGGGCTTGTCCAGAAATTCCTTTGGGCCTGCCGGTTGGTCTGCGTGATATTCAACCCGTGCGAAGTCACTGCGTCAGGACCCTGCGCATCGCGGATCTCACGCGCCGGGCCAGCCCGTTCCGGCGGCGCGGTGCGGCCTGCTCCGGAAGCCCGGCCAGGACACGCAACCGGTTGGGAAAGATACCGGGCCGGGGCGCCGTCAGCAGTCGCTTCACCATCCGCTCGCAGATCGCCGGATCATCGAGCAGCGCCTGAAAGACCCGGTCGATCTCGCGCCGGTTATGTTCGAGGTAGTCCGAGAAATCCTCGTGCGCCCACTGACGGTCATTGCCCAGATGATATGTCGCATGCGCGTCGACCAGAACGACCGGCCGCTCGGCCAGCGCCAGCAGCTGGTGCAGAAGCGGCTGCATCACCCCCCCGATGCCAACGCAACTCTCATAGGGCAGCAGGGCGTCCCGCAGCCGGCCGCGAAACGCGAAGCAGTCGAAGCCCGGATGCGGTGCGCCGGCCTCGCAGGCCATCAACGACAGGTCGCGCTCGTCCTCGTAAATGCCGGAGATCGTCCGGCGGTTGATGATCGCGCAATCCGTCCCGCGAGAGAAGATCGCCTCAATAAAACCGTAGAACCCTGAAACGAGGGCAATATCGACGTTGGTGAAGATGAAAATATCGTCCGGATCCACCGGAACGGCGGTCAAGACGTCCATCATGATCGGCAGCGGCCTCGGGATCTTGAAGTCCGCCAGATCAGTTACGGTCCGGTCGATCCTGCAGTGATCGTCGAATGCGATCAACGAGCTTGAGACGTCCTGTGCATCAGTGACCTTGGCGAAACGCACGTCAAGTTGCGGCTGAAGCTGTCGCGACACCGACCGTGCACGCGTCATCGAGTCGAACGTCACACGTTGGGCCCTGTCATGTTCGGATCCCGGCGCTGCGGGGAACGGATTGACGCAATGCACGATCCTCGATCCGCATGGCGCAACGGCACCCTCCGTCTCGTTGTAGAAATCCTGCAACGTCGTGAAGGCGTTCATTTCAGCAGCTTCGGTCATGTAGAATCAAGCATCCCGCAGCCAGTTTTGGTTATCGGTCAACGGCCAATCAGCTCTGCAATCACGGAGGGTGCACTGAATTCAGGCGTCTTCGTATCGTACGTACACGACTACTACTTGCAGGCGAGTGCCATGCGCAACCTTTTCTTCACGCGTGTTAATCGAACAAGGACATGGACCCTCATGCGTGTGAGCGGGGCTCGAATGGCTCGATCCATTGCGGGTGGCCGGCGCGTCGAGCCGGTCCGAGCCGTCGGTCGGCAATGCCGTGGTCTTGGTATCCTGCCCGGTCCGGCCGATCAGCTTTGGGCCGCGCGGTCTCCTGCCGAGCCGCGCCCCCGGCTGGCAATGATGCAGACGGCATATACGATGCCCGGAACGTAACCCACCCGGCCGATCCCATCACGCACCGTCACATATGTCGTGTCATGCCACCGTCGACGCGCAGGCTCTGGCCGGTGATGTAGCTGCTGTCCTCGGTCAGCAGAAAGGCCGCCACGCGGGCCTGCTCCTCTGCCCGCCCGAAGCGTCGGAGGGCGGATTTCTCGGCAAGCTCCTGCGGGAGGTCAAGGCTGTCGGTGAAGCCGGGCAGCAGGCAGTTCATGCGGATGTTTTCGGGACCGTAACGGTCGGAATAGAGCTTTGTGAAGTTCGACACGGCGGCGCGGTAGACGCTCGATGTAGGGAAGGTCAGCGATGGCTCGAAGACGCAAAAGGTGGTGATGTTGACGATCGACCCGCCGCCTTGTGCCGTCATCACTGGCGTCAGCAGCCGCGCCATGCGAATGACCGGTTTGAGGACCATCTCGTGCGCGCGGTCCCAGTCCGCGTCCGGGATGTCGAGAAGGTCGCCCTTTGGCGGGCCGCCGACATGGATCAGGCAGGCGTCGATGCCGCCATGGGTTTCAAGGGCGAGATCGAAGATCGCTTGCGTGTCCTCCGCGTTTTCGGCCCGGCCGCGATGCGCGACACCGCCCAGCTCCTCGGCCAGCCTTTCGCAACTCTCGGACGGCGACATCAGCGCGAGGGCGTAGCCGCGCGCGTGCATTTCGTGGGCGGTGGCAGCCCCCATGCCGCGGCCGCCGCCGATGATGAGGCAGGTCTTGTCGGTCATGTCATCCTCCTTGGAAATCTCGACCCGAACGGTTGGCGCAGACGGGCGCGGAAGGCCGATCCCGGCGCATCCAAACCTGCGCGCCGTGTTCGGGTCACGTTTGCCCGGCTCAGTAGCCGATCACTCTTTCCTCCATCACGCGGCCATAACCGCCGGCCATCAGGCCGGTGATCGCGCCGTCCGGGCGGGTCAGGCGGATGTCGAGCAGGCTGGGCGATGGCGGTGTCATCCACGCACCCTGCTCGACCAGCAGGCGGTCCTTGCGGCGACACAAGCGGTCATAGAGCAGGCAGCCGAGCGGACCGGCGGCCATGCCGGTGGCCGATTCCTCGGGGATGCCGTAGCGCGGCGCGAACATGCGCGTTGTGGCGTCGGTCTCGCCCTCGAGGGCCACGAAGACGTAGAAACCGATCAGGTCGAGCCGCTCGCTGATCCGGTCGAGCGCCGCGAGGTCCGGCGTCAGGTCGCGCATGGTTTCGGTGCTCTGCAGCCCGACAAGCAGGAACCGGTTCCCGGTATCGACCACCACTGGGGCCACGCCATCGATCAGGTCATCTTCGCCAAGGCCGAGCGCGCCCAGCACCTGCGCGCGCGTTACGCCGGCCTGCGCCCAGTCGGCCGCGTCGCTGTAGCGCGGCGCCGTCTGCTCCATGAAGGCCGCGCCCTCGGCGATGCGGATCGCGCGCGGGCCGTCGACGGTTTCCTTGGAGCTCCAGCCCTCCCGCACTCGGCCGCGTGCGGCCAGCACGGAAAACGTCCCGACCGTGGCATGGCCGCAATGCGCGATCCGGCGGGTGGGCGTGAAGAAATCGAGCTTGAAGGTCTCGGTCCGCGATTGCGAGACGAAGGCGGTCTCCGACAGCCCGGCATTGGTGGCGATGGCCTGCATCTCGGCCTCGCCCAGATCATCGGCGTCGAGCACCACGCCGGCCGGGTTGCCGCCCGCCCCGTCGCGGATGAAGGCGTTGACGATCTGCATGGTTACCGTGCGGGGCGCGTCGGCGGTGTCGGGTGCGTGTGTCATGGCGTGCTCCTTTCCTGTTCAAGACTTGTCTTTGCCAGCCCGGTTGCGGGATTCGTTGGCGGGCTCAGCGCCCGGCCGAACTCGTCCCAGTCATCCCAGCCGGGAAACCGTAACGGCGGCTCGTCCATCACATGCTGCAGACGGTCGGACCACCGGTCCAGCAGGCCGCCGAGATGCGCCACCAGGCTGTTTTTGGACCGGTAGGCATAGCCGTGCCCCTGCACGCCCGCCGACAGCATCGGGGCCGCGACATCGAAGCCCATGTAATGCAGCGAATACTGGATCGGCCACATCAGCGCGTCGATATCGCCGCCCCGCCCGCCGGGGCCGAAGGCCGCCTCCGGCGCGCCGCTGGTGACCGAACAGATCGCGCGCTTGCCGCGGAAATACCCGGTGTCGTAGCGCATGCGGCTGGTATAAAGCCCACCGCTGACGAAGACCCGGTCGAACCACCCCTTGAGCATCGCCGGCTGCGCATGCCACCAGAGCGGAAACTGCAGGATCACCAGATCCGCCCAGTCAAGCCGCGCGATCTCGCGCGCCACGTCGTCGTGCAGCGTGCCCGTCCGGTAGGCATGCCGCTGTTCGGCCAGTGGCGCGAAGGCGTCGGGATCCACAGGGTCGCGATAGTGCCGGGCATGCTCCACTGGGTCGAAGCCCTGTGCGTAGAGGTCGGAGACATCCACCTCTGCCTCCATGCGGCGCAGGGTCTTCACGGCCCGTTCGGTCAGCGCCGCGTTGAAGCTGTGCGGATCGGGATGGCAATGCACGATCAGGGCTTTCATCTGCAGCCCTCCGTCCGAGGCTTGGGCCAGAGACCACCCATGGCCGTGTGGCTTTCCCGGCACTCCGTCGACGGGCCGAGGCGCCGACCTGCGGCGCGCAAAAGCGCTCTCACCGCCTTCTGCACGGCGCTGAACGCCCGGCTCAGGACAAGGCGCCAGAGCTCGGACCGCAGCCGCGCGGCGTCGGCGGCCGCGGCGCGCATCCGCGGATCGGGGTGGTTCAAGAGACGTATGCGGTCGATGTGATGCATGTCGGACCTCCTTTCAGACTGGGCTCTCCCGGCGTTCGCGGCCAGGAAAACGTTCTCGCGGGATGCGGCGTTCTGCGTCTCGCATCTCCTTGACGGCGATATTGGTGGCGTGACTCCCTCTTCACAAACGAGAATGTCTTGCATACGGAATAGCAAATCTTATGCGTGAGGTCCGGATCGTGACACGTCGCCTGCCGCCCCTGAACGCGCTCCGGGCCTTCGAGGCCGCGGCCCGGCATCTGAGCTTCAAGACGGCGGCCGAAGAGCTGCACATCACGCCGGCCGCGATCAGCCAGCAGGTCCGTGCGCTCGAGGATCACGTCGGGCGTCCGCTCTTTCGCCGGATCACGCGCGGTCTGGTCCTGACCGAGGCCGGCGCCGCGGCCGCCCCCCTGCTGACCGAGGGGCTGGACCGGCTCGCCGACGGGGCGACCCGGATGCGCGACGTGCCCCAGAGCCGGATCCTGACCGTCAGCGTCGCGCCCTCGCTCGCCGCGAAGTGGCTGGTGCCGCGGCTCGACCGCTTCCGTGCCGCGCATCCCGATTACGATATCCGACTCGATGCGACCAACGCGCTGTCGACATTCCAGGGCGACGGCGTCGATGTCGCGCTGCGCTTCGGTGGCGGCAGCTATCCCGGGCTGCACGCCGAGCGCCTCCTGGCCGAGACCGCCTTTCCCGTCTGCAGTCCGGAGCTGCTGCGGCGCGGACCGCCCCTCGAGACCCCCCGGGACCTGGCCGAGCACACGCTGCTACACATCCAGTGGGCGATGGAGTCCGAGACCGCGCCCAACTGGCAGATGTGGCTGCGCGCCGCCGGCGTCGATACCGTCGATCCGTCACGCGGTCCGCGCTTCAGCCATGACAGCATGGCGGTGCAGGCGGCGATAGAGGGGCACGGTGTCGCGCTGGCGGTCTCGACACTGGTCGCCGACGATCTCGCCGCAGGCCGGCTCGTCCGGCCCTTCCCACCGGCAGTCGGCGAGGCGACCGAGTTCGGATATCACCTCGTCTACCCCGACGACAAGGCAGCCGCCCCGAAGGTCGGGTCCTTTCGCGACTGGATCAGCGCCGAGATGAAGCATACACGAGGCGGTGCTTAACACGTGTATTCGGGCGCAAAACTCTGCTCCGGCCCCCGCATTGGCGGAGACGAGCCTGGGGATGCCCGCGATGCACCCCGTTGTGGTCGCGACGAGCGGCGGCCATATGCCGTTCGCGCACTTCAGTCCGGCATCATGGCTCCGAGTTTGCAAACGCGTTCTGGTTGGCTTCCTCTCCATTCTCGTGATAGCCATCAGCTTGAAAAGTCTTCGTCTGGAAGCATTGCTCGAGGGTCGTGATGTCGTGACCTTCAGCAATAACAAGGGTTGAGCCATGTCCAAACCGGTGATCTGGATCCCGCGCCGCCTGTCGGATGCGACCATCGCGCGGGCCCGCCGCGATTACGATGTGATCCTGACAGAAGATGACACGCCGGGCACTCCCGACGAGATCGTCGCGATGAGCAGCCGGGTGGACGCCATGATCCCCTGTCATTCCGAGCGGTTCTCTGCAGAGGTCGTGGCGCGTCTCGACCCGCGGCTGAGGATCGTCGCCAATCATTCCGTCGGCGTCGACCATTGCGACCTCGACGCGTTGAAATCCGCCGGGATCATGGTGACCAACACGCCCGACGTTCTGTCGGATGCCACGGCCGAGCTTGCGATGTTGCTGATGCTGGGCGCGGCACGGCACGCGGTGTCCGCCGACCGCCTCGTGCGGCAGGGGGAATGGGACAGTTGGTCGCCCTCGTTCATGGTCGGCAAGCAGGTGACAGGCGGCCGGGTGGGTATCGTCGGCATGGGGCGCGTGGGCCGGGCCTTCGCGGAAAAGGCCCGCGGATTTGGAATGGAAATCCATTACCACAACCGCAGCCAACTGTCCTCCGAGGTGGAACAGGGCGCGATTTTCCATCGCGACCTGGACGATCTGCTTGAGGTTTCCGACTTCCTGACGCTGCACTGCCCGGCCACCAGCGACACCATCGACCTGCTCGATGCCACGCGGATTGCGAAGCTGCCCGAGGGGGCGGTGGTGGTAAACACGGCGCGTGGCGCCCTCGTCGATGAGGATGCGCTTCTGGCCGCAATCAGATCGGGTCACATAGCCGCCGCCGGGCTTGATTGCTTCAAGCGGGAGCCGGGCGGCAATCCGGCCTTTGCCCGGCACGAAAACATCTTCATGCTACCCCATATTGGCAGCGCAACAGTGTCGACACGTGACGCCATGGGCTTTCGCGCGCTCGACAATCTAGACGCGTTTTTCGCCGGACAGGAACCGGGTGATCGGCTGGTCTGAATCGCGGACGCAGTTCTGAACGTGTTGACCGGTCGACCCTATCCATGTCGGACTGGGCATCTATCAAGGTGCCGAACGCCAAATTATTGCTAACAGGAACGACGGCGGCACATCAACGAGACTGCGCTTGAGGCCAGCGAGCGCGCGTCACTGCGTTTAGGATCCAGGAATCCCGAATTGGTCGTGATGCGATCACCTGCCGTTGAGTCAGAAAGGGAACCACAGATGGGCAGTTTACCGGTCTACAGTATCGAGACATTGGGATAGACTTATCCGGCCTTCCGCAAGTTCATGGTTTACTCTCGTCTGATCGCTTCGGGTGACCGACAAGCACATCAACCTGCCGCAACTCCTGAACTATTTCCTCGGGCGTGTGGCGCTTGTTCGCGATTCTCTGTCCTCGGTTTTCTAAACATAACGGGGGACCAATTCAGATGGGGAGGCTCAATGCTCGCGAGTGAGTTCGGTCCAGGCCATGTTGATCTCCGCTCAGCATCATATCCGAACAGAAACACAACCTGCTGAATTCAATCAACTCATTTTCGATCAGGCTCTCAAAGAGCGCTCGCCCATCTTCGTCCTGGCCCCGAGCCGGTGCTTGCCGCCCGTCGAATGCTGCCGCGGCACCAGACCGAGCCAGGCGGCCAAATCGCGCGCCTTACGGAAAGTTTCGGGGGCGGGGCAAGGGTCGAGATGCCCGTGGCGATCAGCGGCCCGATCCCCGGCACCGTCATCAGGCGGCGCGCCAACTCGTTCTCCTTGGCCCGGCGGGCGAACTCGGCATCGAACTTGCCGATCTCGACCTTCAGGTGGCCGAGAGTGGCGATCGAGCCCTAAAGCGTGGGGATCGCATCGGCAGGCAGCCCACTTTCGGGATCTTCAACACTCGCAATCAGCTTCAACGCGTTGGCCGCGGCTCATGGCACGATCTGTCAGAACTCGTTCAAATGCCCTCAGAACACATTGAAGGCCCGTGTCCGTTGCCGGATCAGAAGCTCGCGCACGCGAAACATCATCGCCGCGCCCTGCGTCTCTTCGCTCTTCAAAGGCCTCGTGCTGGCAGCACGCCTTTGGCGTGAAACGCATCGGCGGCCTTGCAGATCGCCTCGGCATCCTTCGTCGACTTGCGCGGCGCCACTGGCGCCACGGTCCATCTCACCATCGTCTTTCTGAAGCTTCTCGTTCGGTATATGGGCGTTCTGGGTTTTCTCGCCCAATCCACGAATGTTCATGTCTTCGATCATCCGCTGACGCAGCTGGGTCACTCATTCCTCTGTCATGGGAGCCTCCTGATTGATGATCGAGACGTCCTCAATCTTAAGGCAGGTCAGTCAACTTGCAAAATGCGCGCCTTTACGGACCTCGCACGACATCAACCAAATGCGCCAATGCCGCGGATTGGCGTAGTCCTTCCGCCGAAAGTCCGCTCCGCAGGGGGGGTGAGTCGATGGATTACAAGCGTGAGGTTACCGCGAAAGTTCACCCGCCAAATCGTCAAGGGTGCGTCTTGTGACGTCGAGGATTTCCGCCACGTCGCTTGCGGTGACGATAAGCGGCGGGCAGAAGGCCATCGCGTCCATCATGTTGCGCGACATCAGCCCGTTGCGCAGCATGATCGCGTTCATGTGGGTCCCCAGCCTGCCGGGTGCGAACTCCTCGGCTCGGCTGTCGGGGGCGACCAGTTCGAGCGCGCCGATCAGCCCGACCCCGCGCGCTTCGCCGACCAGCGCATGGTCGATGAATTCCGCCAGTCCGGCCTGCAGCTCCGCCCCGCGTTCGGCGGCATTGGCGACCAGATCCCGCTCTTCGATGATCTTGAGGTTTTCCAGCGCGACCGCCGCGCCGACCGGGTGCCCGCCGGCTGTATAGCCATGCCCCAGAACCCCGATACGCGCGCTTTCATCGGCAATCGGCGCGTACACCTTTTCGTTCAACATGAACGCCGAGAACGGGAAATAGGACGAGGTGATCTGTTTCGACATGGTCATGATGTCGGGCCTGATGTCGTAGGTCAGGCAGCCGAACATACGGCCCGTCCGGCCGAACCCGCAAATCACCTCGTCGGCGATCAGCAGGATATCGTATTTCGACAGCACGCCCTGAATCTTCTGCCAATAGGTGGCGGGCGGCACGACCACGCCGCCGGCCCCCATCACGGGTTCCGCGATGAAGGCCGCGATGGTCTCCGGGCCCTCGGCCTCGATCATCGCCTCCAGATCCTCGGCACAGCGGGTCGCGAAGGCCTCTTCGCTTTCGCCCTCCCGTCCCTCGCGCCAGTAATGCGGGCAGATGGTGTGCAGCACGCCGTCGATCGGCAGGTCGAAGGACCGGTGGTTGTTGGGCAGCCCGGTCATCGAGGCCGACGCGATCGTCACCCCGTGATACCCGCGCAGGCGGGAGATGACCTTTTTCTTCTCCGGCTTGCCCAGGGCGTTCGACCGGTACCAAACCATTTTCAGGATAGTGTCATTCGCCTCGGAGCCCGAGTTGGTGTAGAACACCTTGCTCATGGGAACAGGGGCCATCCCGATCAGCTTCTCGGCGAGATCGATTGCCGGCCTGTGCGAGCGATGCGAGAAATTGTGGTAGAAGGGCAGTCTCTGCATCTGGCGGTGCGCGGCGTCGATCAGGCGTTTCTCGTTGAAGCCGACCGCGACACTCCACAGCCCCGCCATGCCCTCGATATAGCGTTTCCCGGCCGTGTCGAACACGTGCGCGCCATCGCCCCGGTCGATCACCAGAGGACCGTTTTCCTCGTGGGCGCGGGCATTGGTGTAGCCATGAAGATGATAGGCGACATCACGCGCTTCGGTCGAATTGGGACGCAATTCCATTCACGGAAACCATTGATCTGACGCGGGGCGTGCGGTGCAACAGCGCAGGTTGCCATCGCCCGCGTTTCCCACTTGCTACCCTTTGAAAGGCTCGCATGGCAAGGAATTTTGATGCAACATGCCTTCGACGCTGACAACATGTACAGGATGCGATCATGCCGGCAGACCCAGACCGACTCGCGCGCCGGACCCTCGCAACGCCGCGTCATGAACGGATCGGAAACGCGGTGCCGACCGGTCGGTCGCCGCACCGCCGGCCGACAGCCCAATCACCAAGGCGTTCGATAAACGACTGAAGCATGTGGATCTCTGTGACAGCTGGGGGCTGTTGCGCAGTTTCTACTTCATCGTCAACGAGGGCGGCATGTCCCGCGCCGCCCGGGCACTGGGCATCAGCCAGCCATCGGTGAGCGCGTCGCTGATGCGGCTGGAAAAGCGGCTTGGGCAGCAACTGGTGCAACGCGGTCAGCGCGCGTTCGAACTGACCGCGGCGGGGGAGATGCTTTTCACAGAGATAGAGCGAATGTTCGAGGCCGCCCTGCGCGCCGAGGAAAAGCTCAAGGCGCTGCATTCCGATCTCGTGGGCACGGTGCAGATGCAGATCGTCACCGGCGTGCGCAGCGCGGTGCTGGACGAGATCCTGCGGCTGATCCATCAGCGCCACTCCTCGGTGGTCATCGACATGAAGATCGCCTCCAGCCCGACGATCCTGCACAATGTCGTGGCGGGCATCGTCCCGTTCGGCCTCTGCCTGATGACGCGCCCGGTGTCGCGGCTGGACTGTCAGCTTGTGCTGCGCGCGGAATACGGCATCTTCTGCGGGGCCGAGGATCCGCTTTTCGGCCGCGCCGATGTGACGCTGGACGCATTGCGCGACGTGCCCTTCATCGCGTTTTCCTGCGATGCCGAGGGCCGCGCCCCGGAGCCGATGGTCGCGCTGCGCGATGGCGCGGGGCTTGGCCGCACGATCAGCGGCACCAGCGGCGATTTCACCGAAGTGTGCCGGATGATCACCGCCGGCATGGGAATCGGCGTTCTGCCGGTGCATGCCGTCGCCCGGGAAATCGCGGACGGGACGCTCTGGCGGCTCGAATTGTCCAGCACGACCCTTCACGCGGACATGTTCTTCGTGTCCGATCCGGCCCGGCATCTGAACGCGGCGGAGCGGATGTTTCTGTCCGTCGCCCAGGAAGTGATCGCGTCGCCGAATTAATCATCGCGTCGTCGCCAGACCCCGCCTCCGGCATAGAACCGTTTTCTTTCTGACATAGCATTCGGCTATTTTATATCTCACCAACTCGTTGCTAAGCTCGTCAGCGTTGGCGCCTTTCCACAGGCGTGGACGCGGTCGGGGCCGCGCACCGATCAGCCAGGCAGGGGGCTTGCAGACAGGTGAACATGCGACAGGATTCCGGCGCCGCCCTTCCCAAGGAACGCCTGCACCTAGCGGCGGCCTACCGGCTGATCGCGCATTTCGGGCTGGATGACAGCATCTTCACCCATGTCTCGGCCCGCGCGCCGCGTGACGAGGCCGATCACGGATTCCTGATAAACCCGTTCGGCCTGCGCTTCGACGAGGTCACCGCGTCGAACCTCGTCACCGTGGATCTCGACGGGACCATCCTGCGCGACAGCTACGGCGCGGGCATCAACGCCGCGGGGTTCACCATTCACAGCGCGGTGCATGCCGCCCGGCCCGAGATCGGCTGCGTCCTGCACACCCATACCGTCGCGGGCATCGCGGTGGCCTCGATGGCCGAGGGCATTTTGCCGCTGAACCAGTGGTCGCTGCAATTCCACGACCGCGTCGCATTCCACGACTACGAAGGCATCGCGCTGGACCTGGATGAACGCGAGCGGCTGGTGGCGGACCTGGGCGACCGAAAGGCGATGATCCTGCGCAATCACGGGCTTCTGACCTGTGGCGGCACCGTCGGCGAGGCGTTCGCGCTGATGTACAACCTCGAACGCACCTGCAAGGCGCAGGTCGCGCTGATGTCCTCAGGCGCGCGGCTGAACCATGTCTCCGACGAGCTGGCCGAATTCACCGCCCGTCAATACGAGGCCGCGACGAAGGATCGCGGTAATCCCAATATTCCAGATCCGGAATGGGAGGCGTATCTGCGTCTCGCGTTAAAGCACTATCCCGATCTCGCAGAATAAGCGCGACGGGTCCGACACCACATCCACAGGGAGATACCACATGAAGGCATTACGATTTCTGGCCACCGGCACCGCGCTAGCCGCGGCGTCGGCACTGGCCGCGCAGGAAGAGCCCAGATCGGGCGGCACGCTGAACGTCGTGATCCAGCCCGAACCGCCCGGGCTGATGATGGGCTTGCTTCAGAACGGGCCTACCCAGATGGTCGCGGGCGACATCTATGAAAGCCTGCTGCGCTACGACAAGGATCTCGACCCGATGCCGTCGCTGGCGAAGGAATGGACCGAGTCTGAGGACGGCCTGACCTATACCTTTACCCTGCATGATGATGTCGTCTGGCACGATGGCGAGCCGTTTACCGCCGAAGACGTGGTGTTCTCGGTCGACGAGTTCCTGCGCGAGACGCATGCCCGCCTGCGCGCCTCGCTGGTGCATGTCGAAAGCATCGAGGCACCGGACGAGACCACGGTCGTGTTCACCCTGAAACAGCCTTTCGGCCCGTTCCTTGGCCTGTTCGAGGCGGGCACGATGCCGATGATCCCCAAGCATATCTACGAAGGCACCGACTATGCCGAAAACCCGGCGAACAACACGCCGATCGGCACCGGCCCGTTCAAGTTCGAGGAATGGGAGCGCGGCTCGTACATCCATCTCGTGAAGAACGAGGACTATTATCTGGAGGGTAAGCCCTATCTCGACGAGATCTACTATCAGGTGATCCCCGATGCCGCCTCGCGCTCGGTCGCGTTCGAGACCGGCAAGGTCGATCTTCTGCCGGGCGGGTCGGTCGAGAATTTCGATATCCCGCGCCTGATCGCGATGGACAATGTCTGCCACACCAACGAGGGCTGGGAATTCTTCGGCCCGCTTTCCTGGATGTGGCTGAACATGCATGAAGGGCCGATGACCGACAAGAACCTGCGCAAGGCGGTGATGCACGCGATGAACCGCGAATTCGCCCGCGATGCGCTGTGGAACGGCAATGGCAGGATTGCCACCGGCCCGGTCAATTCGGTCACGCGCTTTTACGAGCCCGACACGCCGGACATCTCCTATGATCCGGACAAGGCACGCGAATATCTCCAAGCGTCCGATTATGACGGCGAGACGCTGGCGCTTCTGCCGCTGCCCTATGGCGAGACATGGCAGCGCTGGGCGGAGGTGGCCAAACAGAACCTCGCCGAGGTCGGCATCGACGCGCGGATCGTCGCGACGGATGTCGCCGGCTGGAACCAGAAGGTCGGAGACTGGGATTTCGATCTCGCCTTCACCTATCTCTATCAATACGGCGATCCGGCCCTCGGCGTGGCGCGGAACTACATCTCGACCAACATCGCCAAGGGCAGCCCGTGGAACAACGTTTCGGGCTATGTCAACGAAGAGGTCGACGCGCTTTTCGCCAAAGCCGCCGTGTCGGCGAGCGGAAAAGAGCGTCAGGCGCTCTACAGCGAGGTGCAGAAGATCCTGGTCGAGGACCTGCCCGTGGCATGGATGATCGAGCTCGAGTTTCCGACGATCTACCGCTGCGACGTGAAAGACCCGGTCACCACGGCCATCGGCGTCAATGACGGCATGCGCGATGCGTGGCTGGACCGCGACTGATCCGACCTGAGCCTCACCGCCGCCGCGCCAGTCCACCGGTGCGGCGGTCACCCGACCCTTGAACCCACGGGACATGCATCTTGCTTCGCTTCATCGCGGCGCGGCTCGTCAAGGCCGTTTTCATCCTGCTGGCGATCCTCGTTCTGAACTTCGTGCTGATCCACGCGGCCCCCGGCGATCCGGCGGCCGTCATGGCGGGCGAGGCCGGCGCAGCGGACGAGAAGTTCCTGCAGGATCTGCGCGAGCGCTTCGGCCTCGACCAGCCATTCGCCGTGCAGCTCTGGACCTATCTCAAGGGCGCCGTGCAATTCGATCTCGGCTTTTCCTATCGTCGACAGATGCCGGTGGCCGAGCTCATCTGGGACCGTCTGCCGGCCACCTTGCTGCTGACCGCGACCGCCTTCGTCATCTCCATCGTCTTCGGCGTCATCGCCGGCGTGCTGGCCGCGCAGATGCAGGGCACCTGGTGGGACACGCTGATTTCCAGCGTGGCCCTGCTTTTCTACGCCACGCCGCTCTTCTGGGTCGCTCTGATGGCATCGCTACTGTTCTCGGTCGTTCTGGGCTGGCTGCCCGGTTTCGGCTACGAGACGATCGGCGCGGAGTATACCGGCCTTGCGCGCATGCTCGATATCGGGCGGCATCTCATCCTGCCCGCCACCACTCTGGGGCTGTTCTTCACCGCGATCTATGTGCGCATGACGCGCGCCTCGATGCTCGAGGTCTCGCGCCTCGACTTCGTCAAGACCGCCCGCGCCAAGGGCCTGCGCAATTCGCTGATCCAGCGGCGGCACATCCTGCGCAACGCGCTGTTGCCGGTCATCACGCTCGCCGGGCTTCAGGCCGGGCAGATCGTCGGGGGCGCGGTCCTGACCGAAACCGTGTTTGCATGGCCCGGAATCGGTCGCCTGATGTTCGAGGCGATCAGCCAGCGCGATTACAACGTGATCCTCGGCGTGTTCTTCGTCTCGGCGGCGATGGTCCTGCTGTTCAACCTGATCACCGACATCCTCTACGGTGTCGTCGATCCCCGTATCAGGCTTGCGCAATGAAAGCATTCTGGGCCCGCTTCCGGCAAAACCGCGGCGCCGTGATCGGCCTCGTCATTCTGAGCGTGGTGATCGCCTGCGCCATCGCCGCACCGGTCCTGTTCCCGCAAAGCCCGTGGTCCATGGTGCAGCGCCCGTTCCTGCCACCCTTCGAGATGGAGGGCCTGCCGCTCGGCACCGATGCGGTCGGCCGCGACGTGCTGTCGGGCCTGTTTCACGGCGCGCGCGTGTCGCTGCTGGTGGGTCTGGTCTCGACCATCGTCGCACTGGCCATCGGCATCCCGATCGGCGCGCTTGCGGGCTATTACGGCGGGCTAGTGGATGACGCGCTGATGCGCTTCACCGAGTTCTTCCAGACCATCCCCAGCTTCGCGCTCGCCATCGTGCTGCTGGCGATCTTCCAGCCGACACTGGCCTACGTGATCCTCGCCATCGCGATCGTCAGCTGGCCGCCGGTGGCGCGCCTCGTGCGCGGCGAGGTGCTGTCGCTGCGCAACCGCGAATTCGTCGAGGCCGCGACGCTGTCGGGTCAGGGCGACCTTCGCATCATCCTGCGGCAGGTGCTGCCCAATGCGCTGCCCCCGATCGTCGTGCTGGCCTCGCTGATGGTCGCCACCGCCATCCTGCTGGAAAGCGCGCTCAGCTTCCTAGGGCTTGGCGATCCCAACGTGATGTCGTGGGGCTACATGATCGGGGCCGCGCGCACCGTGCTGCGCACGGCGTGGTGGCTGAGCTTCATCCCCGGCATCGCCATCCTGCTGACGGTCCTCGCGCTCAACCTGATCGGCGAAGGCCTCAACGATGCGCTGAACCCCCGGCTGCGGGTCCGGACGACATGACATTGCTCAGCATCGACAACCTGTCCATCGCGCTGCCCCGCGGGGCGGACCGCCACCTGGCCGTGCGGGACGTGTCCCTCACCCTCGAAAAGGGCGAGATTCTCTGCATCGTTGGCGAAAGCGGATCGGGCAAGTCCATGGCGGCCAACGCGCTGATAGGGCTTCTGCCCGAGGGGGTGACGCCCACGGGCGGCACGATCACCTTCGAGGGCCGCGACCTGCTGCGCCTGTCCGAAAAGGACATGCTGGCTCTGCGCGGGCACGACATCTCGATGATCTTCCAGGAACCGCTGAGCGCGCTCAACCCGCTGATGCGGATCGGCGACCAGATCGCCGAGGTGTTCGAGGCGCATGACGTTCTGACCCCGTCCGCGCGCCGCAAACGCGCGCTGGCGCTTCTGCGCGAGGTCGGCCTGCCCGACCCCGACACGACCATCCGCGCCTACCCGTTCCAGTTGTCCGGCGGCCAGCGTCAGCGGGTGGTGATCGCCATGGCCCTCGCGCTCGAGCCCAAGATATTGATCGCGGACGAGCCCACCACCGCGCTCGACGTGACGACACAGGCGCAGATCCTCGACCTGATCGAGGACCTGCGCCGCAACCACGGAATGGCGGTGTTGTTCATCACCCATGATTTCGGCGTGGTGGCCGATATCGCGGATCGGATCATCGTCATGCAGGCGGGCGAGGTCGTCGAAGCGGGCACGGCCGACACCGTTCTGCTCGATCCAGCGACCGCCTATACCCGCGCGCTGCTCGACGCGATCCCACGGCTATCGTTCCATGACGGGGTGGATAACGGCGCCTCGACCGATCCTCTCCTGCGTGTGCGCGATCTGAGCATGACCTTCCGCACGCGCACCTCCGGCATCTTTGCGAAACCGCGCGTGGTCAGGGCGGTGCGGCACGCGACCTTCGATCTGCACAAGGGCGAGACCGTCGGCATCGTCGGCGAAAGCGGATCGGGCAAATCGACGCTTGGTCGTTGTCTCGTGCGGCTGTTGACGCCCGATGAGGGCGTCGTCGAATTCGGCGGTCAGGACATCGCCAGGATCAAGGGCGCGGCGTTGCGCCAGCACCGCCGCCGCATCCAGATGGTATTTCAGGATCCGTTCTCGTCGCTCAACCCGCGCGCCCGTATCGGCACCATCCTGACCGACGGGCTGATCGCCTATGGCAGCGACAAGGCGGCCGCCCGGCGCCGGGCCGAAGAGCTTTTGACCCTCGTCGGGCTCGACCCGTCGGCGATGGCGAGATTCCCGCACGAGTTTTCGGGCGGTCAGCGCCAGCGCGTCGGCATCGCCCGGGCACTGGCGCTGGATCCCGAGGTGATCGTGGCAGACGAGGCGGTCTCGGCGCTCGACGTGTCGATACAGGCGCAGGTGCTCGATCTGCTCGCCGATCTCAAGACCCGGCTGAACCTGTCGATGATCTTCATCACCCATGACCTGCGCGTCGCGGCCCAGGTCTGCGACCGCATCCTTGTCATGAAAACCGGCGAGATTGTGGAATACGGCCCCTCGGCGCAGGTTCTGGGCGCCCCGCGAACCGCGTATACCCGGTCGCTGCTCGACGCCATTCCCGGAAAGGCCCACGAGGCGGCGCTGGCCGCGCAGAAGGAAGCCCGGCTGTGACCGGCGCCGCACCAAAGGCCCCGGGCGAGGTGATCGAGGGCGTCTACCTGTGTTCATCTTTCGACCTGTCGGATTTCTACGGCGCCGCGCTGGAGGCCTATCCCGACATCCGGGTGTATCGCCCCGAAGAGGTGCCCGACCCGGCGCGTATCCGCTTCGCGCTGGTCTGGCGGCCCGCCCCGGACGCGTTCGACGCCTATCCCAATATCGAGCTGGTGCAGGCGAACGCCGCCGGGGTGGATGGCGTGCTGGGCAACCCCGGCCTGCCGCGCAACGTCACCGTCACCCGCGTCCATGACGAGGAACAAGCCGCGATCATGGCCGGGTTCGCCGCGTGGCATGTGGTCTGGCATCATCGCCAGATGGGCCATTACATCGACGCGCAGCGACGGTCGGCCTGGGACCGCCAGACCATCAAGACATTGCGGCCGCCCTCGCAGGTGACCGTGGGCCTGTTGGGCTACGGCCTCATGGGGCGGGCCATCGCAAGGACCGTGGCCTCGATGGGCTTTCCGGTGCTCGCCGCAAGCCGGACCGGAGGCGACGCTGCCAAGGGTGTGACCCGGATCAGCGGCGACGATGCCGTGCAGCGCGTCGCCGCAAGGTCGGATATCCTGATCAACATCATGCCGCTGACCCCCGTCACGCGCGACATATTGAATGCGGCGCTGTTCGATCGGATGCCCCGCGGCGCGGCCCTGATCCAGCTTGGGCGCGGTAAGCACTTGGTCGACGACGACCTGCTGACAGCCCTCGACAGCGGCCAGATCGGCGGCGCGTCTCTCGACGTCTTCCAGCAAGAACCGCTGCCCCCCGACCACCCGTTCTGGCGCCATCCACGGATCCTCGTCACACCCCACGAGGCCAGCGTCACGTCGGCCGCCGCCGTCAGCCGCGAGCTGGCCCGATCCCTGCGCGCGATGCGGGCCGGACAGCGCCCCGAACAGGCCGTGGACAGGACGACCGGCTATTGAGATCCATCGAGGACTACCCCATGAAAGCCTTTTTCGATTCGCGGCAATTCAACCACAAGCCCGAGATCTATTATCGGGGCGGCGCGCCCACGCCGCATCCCGAACAACCCGAACGCGCGACCCTGCTCCGCGACATGCTTCTGGCCAATGACTTCGCAGTCGAGGCGCCGGAGGATTTCGGCACGGCGCCTATCAAGGCGGTGCATGATCCGGGCTATGTGGATTTCTTCATCGATGCCCATGCCCGCTTTGTCGCCGAGGCCCCCGAGGGCGCTTTGGGGATCCCGACGCGCCATCCCGGCACGCGCCGGGGCCGGGAGCCCCGCGACATCAACGGCGCCATGGGCTGGTGGATGACCGACACCTCGACACCGCTCACCGAGACGACCTATGAGGCGATCTACTGGTCCGCGCAGACCGCACTGTCGGCCGCGCAGGACGTCCTGCAGGGTGCGCGCGCCGCCTACGGCCTCAGCCGTCCGCCGGGGCATCACGCGATGACCGATTGCGCCAACGGGTTCTGTTTCTACAACAACGCCGCCATCGCGGCGCAGCACCTGCTTGGCAAATGGCCCAAGCTCGCGCTGCTTGATGTGGATGTGCATTCGGGCAACGGATCGATGGACATCTTCTACGGGCGCAGCGACGTGTTCTTCTGCTCGCTGCACCCCGATCCGGCGGTCTACCCGACCTTCTATCTCGGCTATGCCGACGAGACCGGCGAGGGCGAGGGCCAAGGCTTCACCCGCAACGAGGTGCTGCAGATGGGCGATGGCGAGCCCGAAGTTCTGGCCGCGCTCGACCGCGGCATCGACGCGATCCACGCTTTCGGCGCCGAGGCGCTGGTCATCTCGCTCGGCTTCGACATGGCCGCCGACGATCCGCTGGCCGCCCTCGGGGTCGAGGCCGGCGGCTTCGCCGAGATGGCGCGGCGTATCGCGGCGATGAACCTGCCCACGGTCCTGATCCAGGAGGGCGGGTATCTCGGTCCGTCGCTTCGGACCAACGCCGAGGCGTTCCTGACCGCCTTCCGCCACGCGATCCGGAGCTGATCCTGCCCTTTTCGAGCGACGCGCGGACGAATCTCGACCGCTTAACCGCCACGATCTACGCCTCCGCCGGGATCGGGCCCGGGCGCCCCGGTGGCCTCTCGCGCCTCGCGCTTTCGGATGCCGACCGCGAGACGCGCGATCTCTTCATGTGATGGTATCGCGACGCCGGGCTCGCGGTCTGCGCGGATGCCTGCGGCAACATCTTCGCCCGGCCCGGCGCGCCTGGTACGTGATGGTCACCTGCCGGGACGCCAGGTCACCTTGATGAACAACTCGGGTTACGCTTCTCTGCCAAGCCATAGGTGCGGGATAGGATACGAAGCCGACGAGCGTCTCGGAAGAACGCGCGCCCGGCTTCGGTCGGCATCGGGACCGCTCGACTGATCCCGCAGCCGGGCGCGACGCTTTCGTTTCGTTGGGGAAAAGATATCCGGCTCCCAGCAACTATCGTGATCTCTTCGTGTTTTCCCATGCAGGTTGCACCGAAATGCCCCCGTCACGGCCCAAGGCATCGATTTCTGGCGGCACGCCTCGAAAGCATGCGCGGGTCAGAGGTTCTTGTCCTCGAAAAGACACAGGTCGCGGATCAGACAGGTGCCGCAGGCGGGCTTGCGCGCCGTGCAGACATACCGCCCGTGCAGGATCAGCCAGTGATGCGCATGGCGCTGGAAATCCACCGGCACGTTGTCCTCGATCGCGCGTTCGACTGCCTCCACGGTCCTGCCCGGACAGATGCCGCTGCGATTGCCCAGCCGGAAGATATGCGTGTCGACGGCCTGCGCCGGGTAATGCCACCACATGTTGAGCACGACATTCGCGGTCTTTCGGCCCACGCCGGGCAGGGATTGCAGCGCCGCGCGGCTGTTGGGGACCTCGCCGTCATAGTCCTCCACCAGGATGCGGCTGAGCTTCATGACGTTCCTGGCCTTGTTGCGGTAGAGGCCGATGCTGCGGATATGCGCGATCAGCCCCTCCTCGCCAAGATCCAGCATCTTCTGCGGCGTGTCGGCGACCTCGAACAGCGTGCGCGTGGCGCGGTTGACGCCGACATCCGTCGCCTGCGCCGAAAGCGCGACCGCGACCACCAACGTGTAGGCGTTGACATGCGCCAATTCGCCCTCGGGCTCCGGCGCGGCCGCCTCGAACCGGGTAAATATCTCGCGCATCGTGTGATAATCGAGTTGCTTGGTCACAAGCGCCAAATGTCACGCGCATCTGTAAAAATGCAACCCCGCCTTGGCGGGATTGCGCGCTTTCATACCTCGTTCGGTCAGGCGGCACTGGTCCGCTTGCGACGGCGGATCATGGCGATCGCCCCGATCCCGGCCAGCAGCAGCGGCGCGGTCGCGGGTAGCGGCACCGGCGTCGGCGTCACGCGCAGCGTGAAGGTCTCGCCCGAGAAATCAGAGATATCGACGGCGAAGTTTACGTTCACATTCGCCAGATCCTCGATCCCCGCCGATAACAACTCGGCGAAGAGATTCCCATCGCTTGACGCGAAATCGTCCAGATCGTCGAAAAGGAGGAACGCATCTTCGGCAAGGTTCGAGACGACGTCACCATCGACATCGCGGCGCTGCTCCACGCGTCCATCCGCGAGGATCCACGCGATCAGCGGATCCTCGACGTCATCGTCGCCATCATCCCAGAACAGGCCCGTGGGCACCGCGTCCCCGGTAAGCCACAGCCCGAACGTATCGCCGTAGCTGCCGAAGGATCCAGCAGTCTCGATCAAGTCCTCACCAAAGACCGTATTGAACCCCGAGCGTGCAGTCCTGTCGAAAAAGCCGCCAAGTTGCCCGTTGCGGTCATTCGCTTCGCCGAAAAGCCCGACCGGAAACTG
The DNA here is from genome assembly GCF_037083785.1 of Roseovarius sp. D22-M7. Classification (NCBI taxonomy): domain Bacteria; kingdom Pseudomonadati; phylum Pseudomonadota; class Alphaproteobacteria; order Rhodobacterales; family Roseobacteraceae; genus Roseovarius; species Roseovarius sp. D22-M7. The sequence goes on along the minus strand of NZ_JBAPKY010000009.1, from coordinate 82,683 downwards.
GGCGTAGGCAGCAAGCTTGTCCGGCCCGTTCTCGAAGTCCTGCGAGAACCTCAACCCGTCACCCGACGCCGAGGACGTGAAGCCGCCCCCAACACCGGTGCCAAGCGACAACTTGAACCCCGCAAGCGGCGCTCCGGTCTCGTTGGTCAGCTTGTGGAACACACGGTAGCCAATATCGCCGTCAAGCGTGTTACCATCGCCGTCGGTGACCGGCGTGAGCGTGCCGTCAGGATCAGTGGTGAAAACCAGGTCGGTCGGCCCGAAGCCGGTGATCTGCTGCTTCAAACGTTTACCGCTCTGACGCGGTCCATCGCAGGTCGAGGCGCTCGAGGCCATGATGCATCCGGCAAGGTCGTTGCCACCCACGTCGACCGGGCCCTCTACAACCTTTATCCCGGGCCCATTGGCCTCTGGGAAATCATAGACGATCCGACCGTTGGTCACCGCACCCGCAGTGCCGCCCGTAACGTCGCGATCATAGACGACGCTTTCTCCGGTCTGCTCGGGATCTCCGGGATCGAACGCGGGCCCGACGATGACATTATCGGTGCTCCAATCGGTGAGCGTGGCGGCGCTGGCGCCCCCTGACGTGATCAATCCGACACCCGCCATTACCAGAGTCGTAACATGCCTTACGTGTTTCATTTTCTGTCTCCATCAAAATGCAGGACTGCACATCCGCAGCAGCCACTTGTCCGGGCGATATCCTGACGCATCGCACGCTGTGCCACGGACGCGCGGCTGCAATGCGCCAGCCATTTTCGCCCTCGAGGACGCAATCACGGTTATGAATGTGATCGATTGATCCAGGTTAACGCGAGTAAAAGTCCCCGATTCAACCCAACGGAGACTGCTCGAAATCGGAAACCGATCCGGCAGGCCGATGCGCTTGAAAAAGTGCGCGGCCATCCGCGACACAAGCGCAACATTCGGGTCGCGCCGGTGGCGCCGGCGACCTATCCTGCGACAGGAAGGCAGGAGCCGCGCATGACCGATCTCGACCAGACCTATCATTACAACGTCATCCGCCGTGCCATCGCGCTGATCGACACGCGTGGCGACGCGGTGTCGCTTGCCGATCTGGCCGGCGAAATGGGGATGAGCACCGCCCATTTTCAGCGGCTCTTCTCGCACTGGGTCGGGGTCTCGCCGAAGCGCTACCAGCAATACCTGGCGCTCGGCCATGCCAAGACGCTGCTGGCAGAGCGGTGCACCACGCTGCAAGCAGCCGATGCGGCGGGGCTGTCGGGCGGCGGGCGCCTGCACGACCTGTTCCTGCGATGGGAAGCGATGAGCCCCGGCGCTTTTGCACGGCAGGGCGCGGGGCTGACGATCTACCACGGCTGGTTCGACAGCCCGTTCGGCACGGCCTTGGCAATGGGCACCGAGCGCGGGCTATGCGGTCTGGCCTTCGCCGAAGAGATCGGGCGCGCGGCGACGCTCGACGACATGCGCGCCCGCTGGCCGCGGGCCAAGCACGCCCGCGCGCCCGACCGCATCGCGCCCTGGGTCGAGGCGGCCTTCGCCGGGCATGGCGAGGTGGCCATGCAGATGATCGGGGGCCCGTTCCAGATAAAGGTCTGGCAGGCGCTGCTCGAGATCCCCTCGGGGCATGTCACCACCTATTCGCGGATCGCGGACGCCATCGGCCATCCGCGAGCCGTGCGGGCAGTCGGCACCGCTGTGGGGCGCAACCCGATAAGCTACCTTATTCCCTGTCACCGCGCGTTGCGCAAGTCCGGGGGCTTGGGAGGGTATCACTGGGGTCTGCCGGTCAAGCGCGCGATCCTCGCCCGCGAAAGCGCGCGGACCGGCATGTAGGCGGAATTCTGCGCGCAAGACCGCGTGATTTCGCATCACAGGCCCTTGGGCCGTCCCCTGTTATTGCCTATCATGCCGGCAACCCCGACAGATCGGGTGCAAAAATGAAAAAAGGTCTTAACCATGATGCGAACTTCCACGCGCCACGCCCGTACGCCGCTTCTTCTGCTGTCAGGGGCGTCGCTCCTGCTGGCCACCGCCTGCACCGATCCCGCGGCCTTGGGCGGGCAGGACCGTCAGAAAACCCGGCAGGGGGCGCTGATCGGCGGGCTGATCGGGGCCGGGGCCGGGGCGCTGACCAGCGATGACCGCGCAAAGGGTGCGCTGATCGGCGGTGCGATCGGGGCCGCGGGCGGCGCGGTCGTCGGCAATGCGCTCGACCGGCAGGAGGCCGAGCTGCGCCGGGATCTCGACAGCGATGTCGGCATCAACAATACCGGCGACCGGCTGACCGTGACCATGCCGCAGGATATCCTGTTCGCCGTCGACAGCTTCGACATCCGGCCCGGGTTGCGCTCGGATCTATTCACCGTGGCCGAGAGCCTGCAGCGCTATCCCGACACGCGCGTGCAGGTCGTGGGTCACACCGACAGCGATGGCGCGGCCAGCTACAATCAGCGCCTGTCCGAACGTCGCGCCAATGCCGTGGCCAACGTGCTGCTCAGCGGCGGCGTGCGCGCCTCGCGGATCAACGCCTTCGGGCGTGGCGAGGATCAGCCGGTCGCGTCAAATCTGACACCAACGGGCAAGGCGCAGAACCGCCGGGTCGAGATCGTCATCGTGCCCACCAACTGAGTGCAAGCGGTGGAGTCGCGTATTTGAGGCAAGATCAAGCGGGGGACGGCAGGATCAGTGCCCCGCCTTGTGCGCCGCATCGCCGCGCAGGGTCAGCCATGCCAGGCGCGGCAGGCGCAGCACCAGCCTCCAGAGGATATCGCCGTATTCCACCTCGCCGGCCATCAGCCGCAGATACTGGTGACGCAGCGTGGTCGAGCGCCGGAAGGCCCGCTCGAACGCGGGTTCCAGGCGCGGCAGGAATATCAGCGGGCGGATGGCCCGCGCCATGCGCAGCGCGCGGTGATGCGGGCGGAGCGCGCGCCGGTAAAGCCCGAGCGCGCGATGGGGCTGGCCTCGCGACAGCGCGTCATGGGCTGCCTGCGCCGCCAGTTGGCCGCTTTTCATCGCGTAACCGATCCCCTCGCCGGTGATCGGATCGACCAGCCCGGCGGCGTCACCGGCCAGCAGCACCGCGCCCTTGCCGGGGACCTTTCGGAACGCGCCGAAGGGCAGGAACTGCCCCTTGACGCGGGCCTCGGCCGGATCGATGCCCAGCATCGCGCAATAGTCTGCCATGGCGCGTTTGATCTGCGGGTTGCGCGCCAGCACGCCGCCGACCCCCACCGTCGTCGTCCGGCGCTTCGGAAAGACCCAGCCATAGCCCCAGTTGACCGCCGCCAGATCGATCCGGATCGGCGCGTCGGGGCACAGATGCCGGCCGCCGGCCTCGATTTCCAGCCCGAAGCCGATTCGCGCGCGCTCGAAGCTTTCGCCGAAGAGGTGCCGCGCGACCTGGCTATTGGCGCCGTCGGCGCCGATCAGCACACCGAAGGTCAGTGACCGGCCATCCTCGAGGGTCAGCCGCTGCGCTTCCGGAGCCAGCGCCGCCACGCCCCGGCCAGTGAAATCCGCAGCCCCCGCGGCGATCGCCTGCGCGCAGATCATCGCGTCGAGATCCCACCGCATGGTGGCACAAAGCGCCGGCGCGTCGCGGATCAGGCCGACCGGGCGCCCGCGAAAGCGGAAATCGACCTCGGTCTTGCGGTCGCCCGCCTCGAACGGCATCTCGTGGCCGAAGATCTCGGCGTAATGGCGGCGCGCGCGGCCGGTGATCAGCCCGCCGCACAGCTTGTCGCGCGGAAAGGTCTTGCGGTCGATCAGCGCCACCCGCAGCCCGGCCTGTGCGGCCCAGTAGGCCGCGGCCCCGCCTGCCGGCCCCGCGCCGATCACGATCACGTCGTAGCGATCCACGGCTCAGACCCCGGGCAGCGCATCGCGCCGGATCATGGTGCGCAAGGCGAAGCTCGACCGCATCGAACGGATATTCGGCATCTGCATCAGCCCGTCCTCGAGGAAGAGGTCGAACCCGGCGAGATCGGCGGCCACCACCCGGATCAGCACATCCCGCGTGCCTGTCATCAGGTAGCATTCCATCACCTCGTCAAAGCGCCGCAGCCCGGTCTCGAAGGCCGTCACAGCGTCGCGGCTGTGGCGCTCGAGTTCCACGAAGATGAAGGCGTTGAGCGGCAGGCCCAGCTTTTCCTGGTCGACGCGCGCGGCGTAGCCGGTGATGATCGCCTGACGCTCCAGCCGGGCGATGCGCCGCGCCAGCGGCGTCGGCGACAACCCCACCAGCGTCGAGAGATCGGACAGTTTCTGACGCCCGTCGCGTTGCAGAGCGGCGATGATGCGGCGGTCGATATCGTCCATTTTCCCTGAAATATCCTGTTTCTGGAGAAGATCCGCGATTCTCACGGCCAGTTGACCAATTTTCGCGGTTTTTCCGCGCCCTTCTGTCCTTATCTTTAAAGGTGAAAGGATGTCACCATGCTAACGCGCCTGCCCTCGTCCACACATGAAGACATTTACCGCGTCGTGGACCCCGCCAGCGGTCTGCGCGGCTTCATCGGGCTGCATTCCACGCAGCTCGGGCCGGCCGCAGGCGGGCTGCGCATGCGGGTCTATGACAGCGAGGATGCGGCGCTTGCCGATGTCCTGAACCTGTCGCGCGGGATGAGCTTCAAGAACGCCGCCGCCGGCCTGCCCCTCGGCGGCGGCAAGGCGGTGATCATCGGCGACCCGGCGACGCAGAAGACGCCGGCGCTGCTGCGGGCCATGGGGCGCGCCATCGAGGGCCTCCAAGGCCGCTACTGGACCGCCGAGGACATGGGCATGTCGCCCGCCGACATGGCGGAGATCGCGCGCGAGACACGGTATGTCGCGGGCCGCGACCAGGGCGATCATGCCAGCGGCGATCCCTCGCCGGTCACCGCGCGCGGCGTGTGCGACGCGATGCAGGCCGGCGCGATGCAGGTCTGGGGCAAGGCCGATCTCGCCGGGCGCCTCGTGGGCGTGCAGGGGCTGGGCCATGTGGGTTGGCATGTCTGCCAGCGGCTGCATGACGCGGGCGCGCGGCTGGTGGTGGCGGACATGGACGCAGCGCGGGCGCAGGCGGCGGTCACCGCGTTCGGGGCGAAAAAGGTCTCTGTCTCCGGGATCCTCTCGGCCGATATCGACATCCTGGCCCCCTGCGCCATCGGGGGCGTCCTCGACAAAGACAGCATCCCCGCTATCCGGGCGCGGATGATCTGCGGCGCGGCCAACAACCAGCTGGCCGCACAAGGCGACGCGGCGGCGCTGATGGCGCGCGGCATCCTCTACCTGCCCGATTACGTGGCCAATGGCGGCGGCATCATCAACGTCGCAGCCGAGATCCTGCACATCGCAGAGCGTGACAGCTGGGTCGAGGACCGGCTCGCGGCGATGCAGGCCAACATGGCGCATATCCTCGCACGGGCGAAAGCCGAAGGCGTCAGCCCCGCCGAGATCGCCGACCGGCTGGTCGCGGAAAGGCTGTCGGCGAGGGCGGGTTAAGCCGGCCCGGCCATCGCGGACCGCCGGGCAACGACGCCGGCCGCCTGCGACACGCCCGTCCCGTATCACGGCGCCAACGCACCGCGACGTCACGCCGCTCACTCCCAGCAACTGACCAGCACGGTCATCGCGTTGGCGCGGTCGGTCAGTGCCTCGGTGGACATCGACCCGCTCTCGGAGGTGCGCCGCGCCTCTATTCCGCCGCGTGTCAGCACGTCCTGCAAGGCCCCGTTGGTGGCCGCGAAACTGACATCATCGGGCAGCTTGCGGTTCTCCATCCGGTGGGCCAGAAGCATGCCCAGAACCGATCCGCCGGTATCGAGCACCGGCCCGCCGGCATCGCCCTCGAGGGCTGCCAGCCGCAGTCGCTTCATGTGCGCCTCGCCGTCCAGCCCCTCGAGATCCGCGACCTGACCGAAAGTCACCGTCGGCCCACCCAGCACCCCGCCATAGGAATAGCCCGCGACGGCCACATCCGACATCAGCCGCGGCATGCGGTCCTGGAACGTGGCCACCCGGCGCGGCGCAAGCGGCGCGTCCGGGCGCAGCACCGCGACGCTCAGCGCCTCGTCGATCAGCGCGACCCGCGCCTCGTGCACCTCGTCGAGGGTGATCCGCCCGCAATCGCGCACCGCATCCGCCGTGGTCAGCACCGCGCCGGACGCGTCGACGTAAAAACCCGACCGGGTCAGCCGCGGCCGGCGCACCTCGAGGCCCGCGACAAGGTCCAGCCGCTGCGCCGAGGCCTCTCCCTCGGCCGGATCCAGCGTGCCGTCCAGCCATTCGAAGCTGTCCTGCATCTCCTGCAGGACGCGGTTGCGGCGGTCCTCGTCGCCCACCGGCCAGATCAGGGTGAAGCCCTTGATCGCGCCGTCGCGCAGCCAGACCTGCGTGTGCGAGATGTCCAGCGCCCCTTCGCCGACCAGCGTGAAGGCGTCGCGATCGAGGCTGCGCGGCCCGGTTTCGGGCACGATTTCCAGCGTCTGCATGACATCGTAGAGCCCGTTCAGCGTGGTGCGGTCGCCCTCCTGGCTGATCAGCAGCACCCGCGCATCGAGATCGCCGACCGGGTCGAAATGCGCGAAAGGCGGCGCATAGCGCGTGAAATCGACGACCTCCGTGGGCAGCTTCATCGCGATACCGGTGGCACGGTCGACCACCCGCTCCAGCCCCAAACCGTCGAGCACGGTGTTGTAATCGCGCAAGAGCTCCGTGCGCTGCCGCGTGGTCAGCACACCGGTCGCCTCGAACCCGTTTGCCTGCTGCCAGCGGGCCATCGCGGCCCGCGTGCCGCGCCCGAAGGCCGCGTCGATGGCACCCTCGTAGACCCCCGCCCAATCGAGCGCCTCTTGCAACTCCAACCGATCCGCGCGGGTCAGGCGCCCCTCGCGGGCCCGGGCCTCGCGCAGCGTCTCGTCGGGCGCCGCGCGTGCCCCTTCGGTCCCCGTCGGGGGCGCGGCCGGCGCGGGCGGATCGCGCAGCGTGGACGCCCCGACCGGCCAGAACTGCCCGCGATAGGCAGAGCTTCGGGCGATGTAGCTGTCGCGCGCGATGCGCCCCGTGCCGCGATACTCGCGCAGAACAAGCTCGGCCGTGTCGCTGTCAAACGGGCCCAATGCGATCGCATACCAGCCATTGCCAAGGGTGAAGCCGTTGACCTGCGGCAGCCGCGCGGCATAGCGCCGCGCGGCCTCGCGGGCCTCGGCGAGGCTGGGCTTGGCCTCGATCTGCACCCAGACCTGCTGCGCGCCCAATGCCCGCAGGCCAAGACTGTTCTGTGCGCGAGCCTCTGTCACGCCGATCAGGACGGCACAAATTAGGGCCAAAACGATACGTTGCATTGATTATTCCTGCCTGACGGGAAGGTTTCACGACCTCAACGCCTGTGTTTTAGCAAAGTTCCCGGGCGATGCATCCCCAATTCCGCCTCGGCCGCGATTCCCGCGCCCCGTTGCCCGCCCGAGACGCGATTGACCCTCCCGCGCGGGACGCCTAGAGCAAGGCGGTACGTTCAGGGTTGGCCCCGAGGATATCGCATGACGCAAGACGCAGACAAACCGCGCAGCTTCCAGGAGGTCATCCTGCGGCTTCAGACCTACTGGGCGCGGCAGGGCTGCGCCATCATGCAGCCCTACGACATGGAGGTCGGCGCGGGCACCTTCCACCCCGCCACGACGCTGCGCAGCCTCGGCCCGCGCGCCTGGGCGGCGGCCTATGTGCAGCCCTCGCGCCGCCCGACCGACGGGCGCTACGGCGAGAACCCCAACCGGCTGCAGCATTACTACCAGTACCAGGTGCTGATCAAACCCTCGCCGCCCGACCTGCAGGACCTCTATCTCGGCAGCCTGCAAGAGATCGGCATCGACATGGCGCATCACGACATCCGCTTCGTCGAGGATGACTGGGAAAGCCCCACTTTGGGCGCCTGGGGTCTGGGATGGGAGGTCTGGTGCGACGGCATGGAGGTGTCGCAGTTCACCTATTTCCAGCAGGTCGGCGGTCATGACTGCCACCCCGTCTCGGGCGAGCTGACCTACGGGCTGGAGCGTCTGGCGATGTACGTTCTGGGCATCGACCACGTGATGGACATGCCCTTCAATGACCCGTCCGCACCGATCCCGCTGAGCTATGGCGATGTCTTTCGCCAGACCGAAGAGGAATATTCGCGCTGGAATTTCGATATCGCCAATACCGAGGTGCTGTTGCGGCACTTCGAAGAGGCCGAGGCGGAATGCGACGCGATCCTCGCGCAGGAGGATATCGACCCCAAGACCGGTCACCGCATCATCATGGCGCATCCCGCCTATGACCAATGCATCAAGGCGAGCCACATCTTCAACCTTCTCGACGCGCGCGGCGTGATCTCGGTGACCGAACGTCAGGCCTATATCGGCCGGGTGCGCGCGCTGGCGCGCAAATGCGCCGACGCCTATCTGCAGACGGCTGCCGGTGGAAAGGCAGCCTGATGGGCAAGATACTCGCGGTATTCCTGGCCCTCGCAGGCCTGACCGCCGGTGTGGCGATGTATTACCTGCAGGTCTATCACTTTTACGAGGAGGTGCCGGCGACCGGCCCCGGCGACGTGCAACTGACCGCGCAGGCCAGCCAAACACCCGAGCCGCTGCCGCATGACGATTTCAAGGCCATCGACGCCGACAGCTCGCCCATCCGCTACCGCGCCTGCTTCACCACCGATGCGAGGCCTTCGGATCTGCGCGAGACCTACGCGCCCTACCCCGAGGCGGAACCGCTCAACGCGCCGTTCTGGTTCGACTGTTTCGACGCAGAAGCCATCGGCGCCGCTTTGGAAGACGAGCGCGCGCAGGCGTTCCTCGGGCAACGGGATATCGAATACGGCATCGACCGGATCGTCGCCGTAACCGAGGACGGGCGCGGCTATGTCTGGCACCAGATCAACCGCTGCGGCGAGGTGGTGTTCGACGGCCAGCCCGCGCCCGAGGACTGCCCCGAACCGCCCGAAGGATACTGACCGCATGCCCGATCTGCTGATCGAACTCTTCTCAGAGGAAATCCCCGCGCGGATGCAGGTCCGCGCGGCCGTGGATCTGCGCGCGCGGATGACCGACGCGCTGGTCGAGGCGGGGTTGACCTATGCGGGCGCCGCCAGCTTTGCCACACCACGGCGGCTGGCGCTGGCGCTCGAAGGGCTGCCCGCCGAAAGCCCGACGACCCGCGAAGAACGCAAGGGCCCGCGCGTCGACGCGCCCGAAAAGGCAATCGAGGGCTTCCTGCGCGGCGCCGGGGTTTCGCGCGAGGATCTGCAGATCCGCGACGAGAAGAAGGGGCAGGTCTATTACGCCACCCTCACCCGTCCCGGCCGCCCGGCGGCAGATATCGTGGCCGAGGAGCTTGAGAAGGTCATCCGCAACTTCCCATGGCCCAAATCCATGCGGTGGGGCAACGGCAGCTTGCGGTGGGTCCGCCCCCTGCACTCGATCCTCTGCATCCTCACCGATGACGCGGGCGAAGCGCAGGTCGTGGATCTGGAAATCGACGGCATCCGCGCAGGCAACACGACGCGCGGGCACCGCTTCATGGCCCCCGATGCCTTTACCGTGACCGGCTTCGACGACTACCAGGCGCGGCTGAAACGCGCCTACGTCGTGCTCGACGCGCAGGAGCGGGCCGAAACGATCTGGCATGACGCCACCAACCAGGCCTTCGCGAGCGGGTACGAGGTGGTCGAGGATCGTGGCCTGCTGGCCGAGGTCGCGGGTCTGGTGGAATGGCCCGTGGTGCTGATGGGCACCATCGACGACGCGTTCCTCGCCCTGCCGCCAGAGGTGCTGCAGACCAGCATGCGCGAACACCAGAAGTTCTTTTCGGTGAGAAACCCCAAGAGTGGCCGCATCGAACGCTTCGTCACCGTCGCCAACATCGCGCCACCGGATCACGGCGCGACCATCCTCGCGGGCAACCAGAAGGTTCTTGCCGCAAGGCTGTCGGACGCCAAGTTCTTCTGGGAGAACGACCTGCGCACGGTCCGCGACAAGGGCCTTGAGGGGATGGCCGAGGGGCTGGCGCATGTCACCTTCCACAACAAGCTGGGAAGCCAAGCCGACCGCGTGGCCCGCATCGCGGCGCTGGCAAGCGAGATCGCGCCGATGGTCGGCGCCAAGCCGGACCTCGCCGCCGAGGCCGCGCACGTGTGCAAGGCCGATCTTGAATCCGAGATGGTCGGCGAATTCCCGGAATTGCAAGGGCTTATGGGCCGCTATTATGCCGAGGCCGCCGGCCATGACGACGGCGTCCCCGAGGCCTGCGAAGAGCATTACAAGCCACTCGGCCCCGGCGACGCCGTCCCGTCCGCACCGGTTTCCGTGGCCGTGGCGCTGGCCGACAAGATCGACACCCTGACGGGCTTCTGGGCCATCGACGAGAAACCCACCGGATCGAAAGATCCCTACGCCCTGCGCCGCGCGGCGTTGGGGGTGATCCGGTTGGTTCTGGCGAATGGGTTTAGGATAGATTTAAAAAATGGCCTCCTGATTGCAGGAAGGCGAAGCATGGCCTCTATGCTTTGCAGAGTTGTAGAGGTTGGTCAAGATTCTATCAAACTCCCATTACTTGAGGCGATAGGGATTGCTAAGGGTGAGTCCTCTATCGAAGAACTCAACAAGAAATCATTGGAAGCTGCGGACCTTCTAGCGAAAGGCTTTGGCTCAGGTGTTCCACCTCAATCTTGGGAAGTTGCGAGATCCAATGACCTCCTCGCCTTCCTCCACGACCGTCTCAAGGTGCACTTGCGCGACGAGGGCATCCGCCACGACGTGATCGACGCCTGTCTGGCGATGCAGGGCAATGACGACCTCACGCTGCTGGTCAAGCGCGCCACAGCCCTCGCCGATTTCCTGAAGACCGAGGATGGCGAGAACCTGTTGCAAGGCTTCAAGCGCGCCAACAACATCCTGACGCAGGCCGAGGAGAAGGACGGCGTCGAATATTCCTTCGGCGCGGATGTGAAATTTGCCGAGACCGACGAGGAAAAGGCGCTGTTCTCCGCGCTGGATCGGGCAGAGCCGCAGATCACGCAGGCGCTGGAAACGGAAGATTTCGCCGCCGCGATGTCCGCCATGGCCGATCTGCGCGCGCCTACCGATGCGTTCTTCGAGGCCGTGCAGGTCAATGTCGACAGCCCGGTGATCCGCCGCAACCGCCTCAACCTGCTCAGCCGCATCCGCACGATCTGCCTGCAGGCCGCCGACCTCACGCGCATCGAGGGTTGACCCCAAGACCCCCGTCATCCTCGGGCTCGACCCCAGGATGACCGCGCGAGGGGAGAACCCGCAGTGTTTTCCATGTAACAGGCGCGTGATCCTTTCCCTTGCCATGCGCGCAGTGCGGCGTATTCTGCGGCCAAAGCAAAGGTGCCGCAGTGCAGCAAGACGCCCGAGACATCACCCTCATCACCCCCTCGGCGCCGGTGCAGACCGGCACCCATGGCGGCCGGGCGAAATGCCTGCAGCGCCTCGTGCGGCTCGACCTGCCGGTGCCGCGCACCGTGGCGCTGTCGTTCCGGGCTGTTCACCGGATCGCCGCCGGCGACCTGCCCGACACGGCACTGCTTCTGGCGCCGTTCGGCGACGCGCCGCTCTTGTGCGTGCGCCCGTCCTCGGAGGATCCAGACTGGGGCGGACCCGGCGCGGTGCTAAATATCGGGATCAACGACGCCCGATTTGAGCGGCTGTCCGACCAGATCGGCCGCCGCGCGGCCTCCGAGATCTACCTGCGCTTCGTGCAGGCCTACGCGACGCATGTCGCACGGCTCGACCCGGATATCTTCGACGATGTGTCCGAGGATCCCGTCGAGGGCCTGCGCGAGGCCCTGCGCGCCTACGAGGCCGAGACCGAAGAGGCCTTTCCGCAGGATCCCGGCGTGCAACTTACGGAAGTCCTGCGCTCGATGGCGCGCGCGTGGGAGGGGACGACCGCGCGCCTGCTCAGGCAGGGCAAGGGGGCCCCCGCTGATGCGGGCCTCGGCCTCGTGGTGCAGGAACTGGCGCTCGGGCTCGGTCAGGGCGAATGCGGCTCGGGCGTCATGCAGCTTGTCAACAGCCAGACCGGCGCGCGCCAGATCATCGGGCGCTACCTCAGCCAGAGCCAGGGGCGCGACGCGCTGCAACGCGGCGCCGACGCGCTCTACCTCGAACGCGATCCGCGCGGGCCCTCGCTCGAAGAACTGGCGCCCGAGGCCTTTGCCGAGATCAAGGCGCATACGGAGCTGATGCGCGCCACGCTGCGCGAGGACATGCAGGCCGAGTTCACCATCGAGAACGGCAAGGTCTGGCTGCTGGACGGGTTGCGCGTGGCGCGCAATGCACGTGCCGCGGTCAGCATCGCCGTGGCGCTGGCCGAGGACGGGATCATCACCCGGGGCGAGGCGCTGATGCGGGTGGAGCCACGCGCGCTCAACGAGCTTCTGCACCGGCAGGTCGACCCCGAGGCGCCGCGCGACGTGCTGGCGTATGGCATCGCCGCCAGCCCGGGTGCCGCCTCGGGAAGGGTGGTGTTCACCGCCGCCGATGCGCAGGCGGCGCAGGCCCGCGGCGAGCCCGCGGTGCTTGTGCGGCGCGAGACCAGCCCCGAGGACATCCGCGGCATGCACGCCGCCGTCGCCGTCCTGACAGAGCGCGGCGGCATGACCAGCCACGCCGCGGTGATCGGCCGCGGCATCGGCCTGCCCTGCGTGGTCGGCGCGTCCGAGATCCGCTTCCAGACGCGCCGCCGCCAACTGACCATGCCCGGCGGGCGGGTGATCCGCGCCGGCGACACGATCACCATCGACGGCACCGGCGGGGTGATCCTCGCCGGCGAGACTCCGCTGCTGGAGGCGGCGCGCGACGGGTCGTTCCAGACGCTGATGGGATGGGCCGACAATGTGCGCGACATCGCGGTGCGTGCCAATGCCGACACGCCAGCCGATGCAGAGGTGGCGCGCAACTTCAAGGCGCGCGGCATCGGCCTGTGCCGGACCGAGCACATGTTCTTCGAGGATGACCGCCTGACGGTGATGCGCGAGATGATCTTCGCCGATGCCAGTGCCGACCGCGCCGCGGTGCTCGAACGCCTGCTGCCCATGCAGCGCGCCGATTTCGCCGATCTCTTCCGCATCATGCAGGGCCAGCCGGTGTGCATCCGCCTGTTCGATCCGCCGCTGCACGAATTCCTGCCCACCGACCGCGCGGGGCACCTGCAACTGGCCGAGGCGCTGGACCTGCCGCTGTCGGACGTCACCCGGCGGGTCGAGGCGCTTGGCGAGTACAATCCCATGCTGGGCATGCGGGGTGTCCGCCTTGGCATCACCGTCCCCGAGATCTACGACATGCAGGCCCGCGCCATCTTCGAGGCGACGCTCGAGGCCAGCCGCGAAGGCGCGCCGGTGGTCCCCGAGATCATGATCCCGCTGGTCAGCGCCCGGCGCGAGGTGGAACTGGTCAAGACCCGCATCGACGCCGTGGCGGCGGCGGTACGCAACGAGACGGGGCGCGATTTCGCCTACCGCCTGGGGGTCATGGTCGAGACCCCGCGCGCCTGCCTGCGCGCCGGCGAGTTCGCCCCGCTTGTCTCGTTTCTCAGCTTCGGCACCAACGATCTGACGCAGATGACCTACGGGCTGTCGCGCGACGATGCCGGGCGTTTCATGTCGGAATACGTCAACCAGGGCGTCTACCCCGAGGACCCCTTCCATCAGCTCGACATCGACGGCGTCGGAGAGCTGTTACGCATCGGCGCCGAACGTGGCCGCGCCGCCAATCCCGACATCGTCCTGTCGATCTGCGGCGAGCATGGCGGCAACCCCGAATCGATCTCGTTCTGCCGGGATGTCGGGTTCACCTATGTCTCGTGCTCGCCGTTCCGAGTTCCGGTGGCGCGGCTTGCCGCCGCGCAACTGACCGTGCGCGATGCGATCGACCCCGCCTGACCGGTCACCGCGCAAGATCGCAGGGCCGTCGCGGACCGCATCGGCAAGCATCCGCCATGAGCAATTGTCCGCCGACCCGTCGGCTGGACGCGGCATCGCCAATTGTCTACGAGTTTTCGTCGAATTCAGGACATCTTCCTGGCAAGAACGGAGACGACCGATGAAACGCATTCTCACCAGCGCCCTGCTCGCGCTGCTGGCAGGGCCGGTGACGGCCGACACTGCACTTACCCGTTTGATGGAACAGGAAACCCGCGCGCTGCGATCGATCTCTGGCGACCGCATGGCCACGTATCTCAACCGCCCGGAACTCGGCGTCGAGTATTCGCGGGGCTGGCTTTCGCAGCAAAGCGTCGGCGGCGGCGATGCACAATCCGCCTGTCTCGCCGAAGCGCTTTACTTCGAGGCGCGCGGCGAAAGCGTCAAGGGGCAGTTCGCGGTCGCCGAGGTCATCCTGAACCGCGCCGACAGCGCCGAGTATCCCGACACGGTCTGCGGCGTGATCCGGCAGGGTACGGGACGCAAGTACCAGTGCCAGTTCAGCTACAAATGCGACGGCATGGCCGAAACCATCGGCAACCGCGCCGCCTTTCGGCAGGTCGACACGGTCGCGCGCCTGATGGTGCAGGGGGCGCCGCGGCGGCTGACCGACGGCGCCACCTTTTACCACACCAAGGCCGTCAGCCCGCGCTGGTCGCGGGTATTCGCACGGACCACGACGATCGGCGTGCATCATTTCTACCGCAAGCCCACGCGCCTGTCGCGGAACTGAGACCGCGCGGCGCGCATATTCCCCGCGCGCATCGGACGATCGCGGTTGACTCGGACGCCCGCGTCGATAGAAAGCGGGTTCGAACAGACACGAACGGGCGCACACAGCGCCCGGTGCAGGAGATGAAAAATGGCGAAGCCGACGACCATCAAGATTCGATTGAACTCGACCGCGGGCACGGGCCATTTCTACGTGACCAAGAAGAACGCCCGCACGATGACCGAGAAGATGACGATCCGGAAATTCGATCCGGTCGCGCGAAAGCATGTGGAATACAAGGAAGGCAAGATCAAGTAGGATCGCCGTCCCCGCGCTTGCGGACCCTGCCCCACCTCTGCATGTCATGAACCCGGTCGCGCCGACCTCGCGGCCGGTAAACTTTTTTGTATTTCCCGGGCTGCACCGACGAGCGGCACGATCCGCGTTCAGGTTTGATTAAGTCTTTGCCGTCAGCCTGTGCCCCGTAACACGGCACACGCTTGACGGGTTGGACATGCCCACGGTCCCGCACCTTACAGAGAACGAACAGCTCTTTCTCGAGCTGGTCAATCGCGCCCGGCTCGATCCGGCCGCGGAGGCCGCGCGCCACGACATCGGTCTCAACGATCCCGATCCCGACGGCCCCGCGGACAAGGTTCCCTCGCCCGCGCTGACCGCTGATCCCAAGCAGCCGCTGGCCCCCGATCCGCTTCTGTCGCTGGCCGCGGGGCGGCATTCCGACGACATGCTCGCGCGGGACTATTTCGCGCATCAAGCGCCCGAGGTAGCGCCCTTCGGATCGACGCCCAAGGCGCGCATGGAAAACGCGGGTTACGATCTGACAGGGGCCTGGGCCACGGGAGAGAACCTCGCCTGGGTCGGCACGACCGGCACGCTCGATCTCGACGCGGCGATCCTCGCGCATCACGCGGGCCTCTTCAAAAGCGTCGGCCACCGCGAGAACATCCTGCAGGACATCTTCCGCGAAACCGGCATCGCGCAGGTCGAAGGGGTGTTCACCCCGCAATCCGGAGCGGACGCCGGCACCGACTTCAATGCCTCGATGCTGACCCATAAATTCGCCACCTCCGGCCCCGACATCTTCCTGACCGGGGTCGCCTACAGTGATCTCGACGGTGACGGCTTCTATTCGCTGGGCGAATCCGAGGCGTCGATCACCCTCTCGGTCGCGGGCAACACGGCGCAGACAGCGCCCGCCGGCGGCTACGCGATGGCCCTTGCGGCGGGCACCACGCTGGTCGAAGTGACTTATGCGTGGGGCGGCGTGACCCGGTCGGCGACCGTGGACATGGACGGCCGCAACGCCAAGATCGACCTCGTGGGCGGCACGCGGCTTTTATCCTCGGGCGACCTGACGCTTGGCGACGGCGTGACCGAGGGCGGCCTTCTGGGTGCCGGCAGCCTCGTGCTGACCGGCAACGAGCTTGACAACCTGCTGATCGCCGGCGGCGGCAACAACATCATCTACGGCGCCGGCGGCCAGGACGTCGCGGGGTTTTCCGGCGCGCTCGCCGATTACACCATCGTGCGCGGCGGCGAGGCGATCATCGTCACCGACACGCGGACGGCCGACGACCTGAACCAGGGCATCAACAGCCTGACCGGTGTCGAGTCACTGCGCTTTTCGGATGGCGATTTCGGGATCGACGAGATCCTCGATCCTGTTCCGCTCTTGCCGGGCGACGGCCCCCTCGCGCTGTCGGGACATCTGCGCGACCCCTCGGGCGCCGATCTCGCAGGTGCCTCGGTGCGGTTCACGCCCGAGGGCGCATCGGGGCCCGCCTTCGGGGATGCGACAGGATCCGGCGGCCGGTTCGAGCTTGGACTGGCCGAAGGCGCGACAGGCCATCTCGACGCGGACCTCGCCTATCCCGCGGGCGGCGGCGACATCACCGCGGGCGACGCGCTCGAGGTGCTGCGGATCGCGGTGGGCCTCGCCCCGTCCTTCGGTCCGGTGCAGCCGCGGACACTCGTCGCGGCCGACCTTACCGGCGACGGCCGCGTGACTGCCGGCGACGCGCTCGAGGTGCTGCGCCATGCCGTCGGTCTTGACAGCCCGCACGCCCCGAAATGGGTGTTCTTCGATGCCGGTCTCGACTGGACCGCACAGGACCTCGACACGGACAGCGTCACGGTCCCTCGCGGCCTCGACATCGCGGCGCTCGACAGCGATCTCGACATCTCGATGACGGGCATCCTGCTGGGCAACATGGACGCCGTGTAGGCTCAGGCACCTGCGCCCGGCATCCGGTCCAGAAAGCCCTCGCGCGCGGCGACAGGCCCGGTGCCGCCGATCCGCGCCAGCGCCGCGCGCTTGATCTCGATGCCCTGCGAGATATCCACCGTCACGTCCGGACCACCCTGCGACTGCTCGGGCATCTGCCACAGATCGACCGGCAGACCCACAGCCATCCGCGTCCGCAACGCCTCGGCGTGGTGCATCGCCGCCCCGGCCTCGGCGATCAGCGTCATTCGCGCCGCATGCGGCCCCGGCCGGATCCCGGCCGCAGCCGGAAAATCCACGATCCGCGCCGTCGGATACCCTGCCACCGCATCGGCCAAGGCCTGCGCCCCCTGCCCGTCTTCCAGCGCGACGGTCACCCGCGCCCCGGCGCGCAGCTTGCAGGCAGCAACCCCCAGAGCGCCCCTGATAACCACCTCGGCCGACCGTGCGAGGATCACGACCTCGCCCATCGGGTCGGCCGCCTGACGGCCAAGGAAGAACCCGAAGATCTGCTCGGCCATGCCGCCATAATGCTGCGGGTCGCGCGCGTCATGCACGATGCGCCCGATATCCACCTCGGTCACCACGGCCCCGGCGGCATGGACGCGCAGCATCACGTCGATATCGACCGCGTAATCACCCACAAGCTCGGCATGCGCGATCAGCGACTTGTCGAACAGGTAGATGCCGGAATTCGGCGCGGTCAGATGTGCCAGCCCCGGAAACATCCGTGCCAGCGCGGGCCGCACCAGCAGCCGGGTCATCGGCATGTCGTCATCAGGATCGTTCCACGCGCCCTTGACCAGGCCGACACCGGGGGTCCGCGCCGCCTGCATGCGCGCAAACAGCGGCAGGTCGAACTTGTCGAGATCGGCGTCGACCTTCATCACCCACTCGTGCCGGGCGGCGGCGACACCGGTGCGCACCGCCTGGCCCATGCCGCGGAGCGCCTCGGACACCACCCGCGCGCCGGCTTCGGCGGCCCGCGCGGCCGTTGCATCGCCGGAGGCGTTGTCGATCACTACGACCTCGCCGATCCCGGACATCTCCTGCAATCGAGCGACCACATCTCCGATGGTCGCCGCCTCGTCGCGCGCGGGCACGATCACGCTCGCCGGATCCGACATGATTCCCTCCCTAGATGCAGCACGCCCCGTCACGCGCGGCTCAGAAGGCCAGCGTCGCGTTGATCGCCCGCGTCCAGGCATCGACCTTGGCGCGGCGCTCGGCCTCAGGCATGCACGGCAGGAACTGACGCTCGAGCTTCCATGTCTCGGCAAACTCTCGCTGTCCGGGGTAAAGCCCGATCTGCATCCCCGCCAGCCACGCCGCCCCGAGCGCCGTGGTCTCGAGCACCTGCGGGCGATCCACCGGCGCGTCGATGATGTCGGCGAGGAACTGCATCGTCCAGTCCGACACGCTCATTCCGCCATCCACGCGCAGGGTCGCCACCTCGCTGTGCTGCCCGCCAATGCTTTGCTCGTGCGCCGCCCAGTCATCGCGCATCGCCTGCAACAGATCGCGCGTCTGGAATCCCACGCTTTCCAGCGCCGCGCGGGCGAACTCCTCGGGGCGCGAATTGCGCGTCAGGCCAAAGATCGCGCCGCGGCATTCGGGGCGCCAATAGGGCGCGCCCAGCCCGGTGAAGGCGGGCACCAGCACAACCTCCTGATGCGGGTCGGCCTTTTCGGCCAGGGGCTGCGTCTCGCTGGCATGGCGGATCATGCGCAGCCCGTCGCGCAGCCATTGCACCACCGCCCCTGCTACGAAGATCGACCCTTCGAGCGCGTAGGTCGGCTTGCCGTCGATCTGGTAGGCGATCGTCGTCAGCAGGCGGTTTTGCGACACGACCGGCGTGGCCCCCGTGTTGAGCAGGGCGAAACACCCCGTCCCGTAGGTGGATTTCAGCATCCCCGGATCGAAACAGGCCTGCCCCACCGTCGCCGACTGCTGGTCACCGGCCACGCCGCGAATGGGGATCTCTCGGCCGAAAAGGTCGGCGCGGGCATGACCATACGTATCCGCACTGTCGCGCACCTCGGGCAACATGCGCATGGGTATGTCGAGCAGCTCGCACATCGTGCTGCTCCAGCGTCCCTTGCGGATGTCGTAAAGCAGCGTGCGCGCGGCATTGGTCGCATCGGTGGCATGCACGGCGCCACCGGTCAGTTTCCAGATGAGATAAGTGTCGACGGTGCCGAACAGCAGATCGCCGGCCTCGGCGCGGGCGCGCGCGCCCTCGACGTTGCGAAGGATCCAGCGCAGCTTGGTACCCGAGAAATACGGGTCGATCAGCAGCCCGGTGCGGTCGGCGACCATCGGCTCGTGCCCCGCCTCGTGCAATTCGCTGCAGAAGGCATGCGTGCGCCGGTCCTGCCAGACGATGGCGCGGTGGACGGGCCGCCCGGTATGACGGTCCCAGACCACGGTCGTCTCGCGCTGGTTGGTGATGCCGATGGCGGCGACGTCGGCGCTGCTCAGACCGGCCTTCTCGATCACCGCGCGGCAGGTGCCGGCGGTGGTGGACCACAGCACGTTGGGGTCATGCTCGACCCAGCCCGATTGCGGGTAATGCTGGTCGAACTCTTCCTGCGCCGAGGCGACGACTTGCATCGCGGCGTCGAAGAGGATCGCCCGGGTCGAGGTTGTGCCCTGGTCGATGGCGAGGATATGGGTCATCTTCCGGTCCCTTTCGGGTAGCACGTCATCGCCGGGCAGTCCCCGGCGATGACGGTTGGCGCAACCCCGGATCGCATGTGCCGTCCGGTGCCGATCCCGGTCACTGCCAGGACTTGATCAGCTCGTCATAGGCGATGGTGACCGGCTCGGGGTCTTCGTTGTCGAGCGCGGGCTTGGGTGCGCCCGGCTGACCCAGCCAGTAGTCGGGATCCCGCTCTTCGTTGAGGTTCGGCCCGATCTCGCCCTGCACGCCGGCACGCTCAAGCCGTGCCATCACCTCTTCCTGCTGTTCGCACAGCGCGTCGAGCGCCTCTTTCGGGGTCTTGGCGCCAGAGGATGCGTCACCGATATTCTGCCACCACAGCTGCGCGAGACGCGGGTAATCCGGCACGTTGAAGCCCGTGTCGGTCCAGTTCTCGCGCGCCGGAGAGCGGTAGAATTCCACCAGCCCGCCCAGACGCGGCGCGCGTTCGGTGAAGCTTTCATGCTCGAGGGTGCTGTCGCGGATGAAGGTCAGACCGTAATGCGACTTCTCCACGTCCACCGTCTTCGAGGTGATGAACTGGGCGTAAAGCCAGGCGGCCTGCGCCCGGTCCACCGGCGTGGACTTCATCAGCGTGGCAGAGCCCACGTCCTGGTAGCCGACCTTCATGCCCTCTTGCCAGTAGGCACCGTGCGGGCTGGGCGCGAGACGCCATTTCGGCGTGCCGTCCTCGTTCATGACCGGCAGTTCCGGATTGACGAGCGAAGCGACGAAGGTGGTGTACATGAACATCTGCTGCGCGATCGCGCCCTGACCGGGCACCGGGCCGGCCTCGGAGAAGGTCATGCCGGGGGCCGAGGGCGGGGCGTAATTTTCCAGCCACTCGACATACTTGTCGATGGCATAGACCGCCGCGGGGCTGTTGGTGGCGCCGCCGCGCGCCATGCACGAGCCCACCGGCTGGTAGTCGTCGTTGACGCGGATACCCCATTCGTCGACCGGCACGCCATTGGGCAGGCCCTTGTCGCCCATGCCGGCCATCGACATCCAGGCATCGGTGAAGCGCCAGCCGAGGCTTGGGTGACGGCGCCCGTAATCCATGTTGCCATAGATGTTCTGCCCGTCGATCTCGCGCCCGGTGAAGAACGCGGCGATGTCCTCGTAGGCCGACCAGTTGACCGGCACGCCCAACTCGTAGCCGTATTCCCCCTCGAACTCGGCCATGATCTCGGGATCGGTGAACCAGTCGTGGCGGAACCAGTAGAGGTTGGCGAATTGCTGCACCGGAAGCTGGTAGAGCTTGCCATCCGGCCCGGTCGCCGAGTCCGTGCCGATGAAATCCCCGAGATCGAGCGTCGGGCTGGTGACGGCGGCGCCCTCGCCCGCCATCCAGTCGGTCAGGTTGCGCGCCTGCTGGTAGCGCCAGTGGGTGCCGATCAGGTCGGCGTCGTTGACATACATGTCATAGACGTTCTCGCCGGTCTGCATCTGCGTCTGCAGGCGTTCGACGACGTCGCCCTCGCCGATCAGGTCATGCGTGACCTCGATCCCGGTGATCGCGGTAAAGGCCGGCGCCAGCACCTGGCTTTCGTATTCATGCGTCGCGATGGTCTCCGAGACCACGTTGATCTCCATGCCCTGGTAGGGCTCGGCGGCATCGACGAACCATTGCATCTCGGCCTCCTGCGCCTCGCGGCTCAGCGCCGAGCGCTCTATACCCTCGTCGAGGAAACCGCGCGCGGCCTCCATGTCGGCGAAGGCCGGCGGGCCCGCCAGGGCCAGCGCCGTCGCCAGCGCGGTCGTGGATGTCAGGGTCTTGTTCATCATGTCCTCCCAAGGTTTGTTGAACGGTTCCTAGTGCCGCGCGGCCCGGCACGGGGCCGCACGGATTGTCATGCGGCCCGGCCTAGACCCAGCGGAATACCGCTGCTGCATAGACCAGACAGGCCAGCAGCGCGTAGGGCTGCGGCGCGACCTCGAAGCCCAGCCACACCAGGTTGATGAAGGCCGAGCCCAAAAGCGTGATGAAAAGACGATCGCCGCGCGTCGTCTCGATCTGCAGGATGCCCTTGCGGGGCGTCTCCGGGTACTTGACCGCGAGCACCGTGAAGGTCGCCAGCAACGCCGCGATCACCAGAAAGAAGACCGCCGTCGGCCATGTCCATGCCATCCAAGCCATTACTGCATTCCCCTCCACGCGTTATTTTGCTGCTCCACGCAATAGGCGACCATCGAGAAGTCGTTGCCCCATTCGTTAGAGCAATGCGATGATATCTGTTCGTGAACACTTGGAGGAATGTCTTCGGCTAAAATGGACAGAGATCGCAGCGCAGATGATTGCTGTTCGAAACAGTAAATCACCATGGCGTAGTCAGTATGCCATTCGCCTTCGCACTGCGCGAGGATGGTTGCGACGGTTTCGTCAGTGTCAGCCTGAGATTTGAGGCGATCGAAAGTTTTTCCAGCCGATCTTTGTTGATCGCGGCAATACTGCACCATGGAGTAATCTGTTCCCCATTCTGCATCGCAACGCTCAATGATTGCGGTGTCGTCGTAGGCAAAGACAGCACCAGGAATCAGCAGCATAGTACATGTTACAAAAGGCGCATAAGCCCTCATCACACCCTCCCCAGGGCGAAGCCCTTGGCGATGTAGTTGCGCACGAAATAGATCACCAACGCCCCCGGCAGGATGGTCAGCACGCCGGCCGCCGCCAGCACGCCCCAGTCCACGCCGCTGGCGCCGACGGTGCGGGTCATGGTGGCCGCGATCGGCTTGGCATCCACGCTGGTCAACGTGCGCGACAGCAGCAACTCGACCCAACTGAACATGAAGCAAAAGAACGCCGCCACCCCAACGCCCGAGGCGATCAGCGGCATGAAGATCTTCACGAAGAACCGCGGAAAGCTGTAGCCGTCGATATAGGCGGTCTCGTCGATCTCCTTGGGGACGCCGCGCATGAACCCTTCGAGGATCCACACCGCCAGCGGCACATTAAACAGCGTGTGCGCGAGGGCCACCGCGATATGCGTGTCGAACAGCCCGACCGACGAGTATAGCTGGAAGAACGGCAGCGCGAAGACCGCCGGCGGCGCCATCCGGTTGGTCAGCAGCCAGAAGAACAGGTGCTTGTCGCCGACGAACTGGTAGCGGCTGAACGCATAGGCCGCCGGCAGTGCCACCGCGACCGAGATAACGGTGTTCATCGTCACGTAGATGATCGAGTTGACATAACCCATGTACCACGACGCATCGGTCAGGATCGTCATGTAGTTGGCGAAGGTCAGGTCCTGCGGCCAAAGCGAGAACGAGCTCAGAATCTCGTTGTTGGTCTTCAGGCTCATGTTCACCAGCCAGTAGATCGGCACCAGCATGAACAGAAGGTACAGCACCATCACCACGTTGACGCGCGGCAGGCGGCGGGCGGTCGCGGTGTCGGCCATCACTTGCCCTCCCGTTTGTCGAGGTTGGTCATCACCGTGTAGAACACCCAAGAGACCGCGAGGATCACGAGGAAATACATGATCGAGAACGCCGCGGCAGGGCCGAGGTCGAACTGCCCCAATGCCATCTTCACCAGGTCGATCGACAGGAAGGTCGTGGCGTTGCCGGGCCCGCCGCCGGTGACCACGAAGGGCTCGGTATAGATCTTGAAGCTGTCCATGAAGCGCAGCAGGATCGCGATGGTCAGCACTCCGGTCATCTTCGGCAGTTCGATGTAGCGAAAGACCGCCCAGCGACTGGCCTGGTCGATCTTGGCCGCCTGGTAATAGGCGTCGGGGATCGATTGCAGCCCGGCATAGGACAGCAGCGCGACCAGCGACGTCCAGTGCCACACATCCATCACGATCAGCGTGCTCCACGCCGAGTAGTAGCCTTGCGTGTAGTTGTACTCGATCCCCAGCAGGTCGAGCGTGTAGCCCAGAAGCCCGATATCGACGCGCCCAAAGATCTGCCAGATCGTGCCCACCACGTTCCACGGGATCAGCAGCGGCAGCGAGATCAGCACGAGGCAAACCGTGGCCGAGATCCCGCGCTTGGGCATGTTGAGCGCCACGAGGATGCCCAGCGGCACCTCGATCGCGAGGATGATCAGCGAGAACGCCGTCTGCCGCGCCAGCGCGTCCCACATCCGCTGCGACGACAGCATGTCGCGGAACCAGTCCAGCCCGGCCCAGAAGAACTGGTTCTGGCCGAACGTGTCCTGCACCGAGTAGTTGACCACGGTCATCAGCGGGATGATCGCGGAAAACGCGACCAGCACCAGAACCGGCAGCACAAGCAGCCATGCCTTCTGATTGACGGTCTTTTCCATCACGCGGCCTCCTCTTTGCGGGTTCCCGGCACGACGCGCCAGTCGTCGGAATAGACATTCACCGCCTCGGGCGCGAAGATCAGCCGCGACAGCTCTGCCGGAACCTCGGCGCCTTCGCCCGCGATCAGGTTGATCTGCGTGCCGTCATGGTCGCAGCGCACGATCTTGTGGCGGCCCACATCCTCGACGCGGCTCAACCGGACCGGCAGGCCGGTGTCGCCTGTTGCCATGCGCACGAATTCGGGCCGCACGCCGATCTGCACGCGGCCTTTGGGCCGACCGTAATCCGCGCCCAGCGGGATCTCGGTGCCATCCACGATGGCGCGGTCGCCCTCAACCTGCGCATCCAGAAGGTTCATCCCCGGGCTGCCGATGAAGTAGCCCACGAAGGTATGCGCCGGGCGCTCGAACAGCTCGACCGGCGTGCCCACCTGCACCACGCGCCCGTCATGCATCACCACGACCTTGTCGGCGAAGGTCAGCGCCTCGGTCTGGTCGTGTGTGACGTAGATCATCGTGTGCCCGAACTCGTGATGCAGCGCCTTCAACTGCGTGCGCAACTCCCACTTCATGTGCGGGTCGATCACCGTCAGCGGCTCGTCGAACAGCAGCGCGTTGACATCCTCACGTACCATGCCGCGGCCAAGGCTGATCTTCTGCTTGGCATCCGCGGTCAGGCCGCGCGCCTTGCGGTCGAGCGTCTCCTGCATGTCGATCATCTTGGCGATGGTCTGCACCCGCTCGGCCACGTATTGCGCGGATGCGCCGCGATTGCGCAGAGGAAAGGCAAGGTTGTCGCGCACCGTCATGGTGTCGTAGACCACCGGGAACTGGAAGACCTGCGCGATATTGCGCGCCGCGGTGCCCTGCCCGGTCACGTCCTGATCGTCGAAGAGGATGCGCCCCTGCGACGGCTGCACCAGCCCCGAGATGATGTTGAGCAGCGTGGACTTGCCACAGCCCGACGCGCCCAGCAGGGCATAGGCCTCGCCATCGCCCCAGACATGGTCCATCTCCTTCAGCGCCCAGTCTTCGGGGCCCTTCGGCGCGGGCAGGTAGCTATGCGCGAGATTGTCGAGCGTGATCTTTGCCATCTCTCCCCCCTTCAGGCCGCCTGAGCGTAGGGCGCGGGGACGACCAGCGCGCCGTCGGTGTCGAAGACGTACACATGCTCGGGGGCCAGATAGACGCGCAGGTCCATCCCCGGCTGCAACTGGCGCACGCCGTGGATCAGCCCCACCCACCGCTCGCCATGATGATCGAGATGCACGAAGGTTTCCGATCCGGTGATCTCGGTGACGCTCAACGTTGTGTCGAACGCCATCACGCCGGAGTCTCGCGCCTCGAGCTCGAGATGGTTGGGCCGGAACCCCGCGAGGTAATCGCCATCGGCGAGATCGGCCAGCGGGCCGACACCAGCCGCGGATTGTCCGTCGCCGAAGGCGATCCGCGCGCCCGCCTTGGTCACCGGCAGGAAGTTCATCGGCGGATCGCTGAACACCCGCGCTGTGGTGGCGTCGGCGGGCTCTCGGTAGACGCGCGGCGTGGGGCCGAACTGCGTGATCCGCCCCTCCCACAAGGTCGCGGTGTTGCCGCCCAGCAAGAGGGCCTCTTCCGGTTCGGTGGTGGCATAGACGAAGATACTGCCCGCGGCCTCGAAGATCTTCGGGATCTCGGCGCGCAATTCCTCGCGCAGCTTGTAGTCGAGATTGGCCAGCGGCTCGTCCAGCAGGACCAGTCCGGCATCCTTGACCAGCGCGCGCGCCAGCGCGCAGCGCTGCTGCTGGCCCCCCGACAATTCCAGCGGGCGGCGGTCCAGCATCGGCGACAGTTGCATCAGGTCGGCGGTGTTGCGCACCGCCGCGTCGATCTCGGCGGCCGACTTGCCCGACAGCTTCATCGGCGAGGCAATGTTGTCGTAGACGCTCATCGACGGGTAGTTGATGAACTGCTGATAGACCATCGCCACGGCGCGGTCCTGCACGCGCATGCCGGTCACATCCTTGCCCTGCCACAGGATGCGCCCCGTCTTGGGCGCGTCGAGGCCGGCCATCAGCCGCATCAGCGACGTCTTGCCCGCCAGCGTCGGACCGAGCAGCACGTTCATCGTGCCCGCCTCCAGCGTCAGGTCGGTGGGGTGGATATGCACCTCGCCGCCTGCGACCTTCGACACCCCCTCCAATGTCAGCGTCATGCGTTCCTCGCCTCGCTCATCCCCTGGCGGCGCGCGGGGCCGCGCTCTGCGCCTCCCGCTGCTGCCGCATCCACGTCTCCAGCGCCGCGATCTGCGCTTGGGTCATCTTCAGCCCCAGCCGCGTGCGACGCCACACGACATCCGCGCCCTCCTGCGCGAATTCGTGTTCCATCTGCCAGCGTACCTCGGCCCCGGTCAGCGTCGCGCCGAATTCCGGGCCCAGATCCGACGCGGCGGTTGCCCCCTCCAGCAAACGTGCCGCATCCGTGCCATAGGCCCGCACCAGCCGCCGCGCCCAGGCCTCGGACAGGAACGGATGCGCCGCCCGCAAATCCTTCACCAGCCGGTCCACCCCGTCAACGGCGAAATCCCCGCCGGGCAACGCCACACCCGCGGTCCAGGCCGGGCCGGCGCGCTCGAAATGCGGCACCAGCCGCGCCAACGCGGCCTCGGCCAGCTTGCGATAGGTGGTGATCTTGCCGCCGAACACGTTGAGCAGCGGCGCGCCGCGCTCCTCGCTCAAGGACAACACGTAGTCACGGGTCGCCGCAGTCGCCGATTTCGCGCCGTCATCGTAAAGCGGCCGGACGCCGGAATAGCTCCAGACGATGTCGTCACGGGTCACCGGGCGCTTGAAATACTGGCTGGCAAAGTTGCACAGATACGCGGCCTCCTCATCGGTACATTCGGGCGGGACATGGGCATCGGTATGCTCGGCATCGGTGGTGCCCAGCAAGGTGAACTCTCCCTCGTAGGGAATGGCGAAAATGATCCGCCCGTCACCGCCTTGAAAGAAGTAGCACTTGTCGTGATCGTAAAGCTTGCGCGTCACGATATGGCTGCCGCGCACCAGCCGCACGCCCTCGCTGGAATTCATCCGCAGCGTGTTGGCAATCACGTCCTTCACCCACGGCCCCCCGGCATTGACCAGCGCGCGGGCGCGAACGGTCTCGGTCTCGCCGGTAACCGCATCCTCCAGCACAACCTGCCACAGATCGCCCGCCCGCTCGGCGGATCGCACGCGCGTCCGTACCCGGATGCGCGCGCCGCGCCGCTCGGCGTCGCGGGCGTTCAGCACCACCAGCCGGCTGTCCTCGATCCAGCAATCGGAATATTCGAACGCGCGCTCGAACTTGTCCTGCAGCGGCGCACCCTCGGGCGCCTGCCGCAGATCCAGCGTCGCGGTCGCGGGCAGGATCTTGCGCCCGCCCAAATGGTCGTACAGAAAAAGACCCAGCCGGATCAGCCATGCGGGGCGCCGCCCCTTCATCCACGGCATCACGACGTTCAGGATGCGCGAGGTCGGCGTCTCGCCCTCGAACCGCATGTCACTGTGATAGGGCAGCACGAAGCGCATCGGCCAGCTGATATGCGGCATGGCCCGCAACAGCGTCTCGCGCTCGATCAGCGCCTCACGCACCAGCCGGATCTCGAAATATTCGAGGTAGCGCAGCCCGCCATGAAACAGCTTGGTCGAGGCCGAGGACGTGGCACTGGCCAGATCGTGCATCTCGGCCAGATCGACGGTCAGCCCCCGGCCCGCGGCGTCACGCGCGATGCCGCAGCCGTTGATGCCGCCACCGATGACGAACAGATCGACGACGCTGTCTTGCACGGTCTCCGTCACGCAGGCCCCTCCCTTGGCTTCGCACCGAAACGAAGCATGTTTCACCGCGCGGGGTCAAGGCAAATGTTCGTTTTCTTTCCCTTTGCGGGCAAAAGCCTACGGCGCGCACATCTTCGCGCGCGCAGAAATCCCTTTGCAATCGCAGCATTCATGCCGAATCCGCGCTGCATCGCAGCGAAGACGGGGCTTGCGCATGGAACCGAAACGAACATACTCGAACGGATAACGATCGGACCCTACCATGTCGCAAACCTTCCGCCTGCCCGACATTCTCGAGATCGCGCGCATCGAGGGCAAGGTGACGGTCGAGAACCTCGCCGAGCGTTTCGATGTCACCGTCCAGACCATCCGCCGCGATCTCACCGAACTGGCCAATGCCGGCAAGCTCGAACGCGTGCATGGCGGCGCGATCCTGCCCTCGGGTGTCTCCAACATCCTCTACGAGGAACGCCGCCGCCTGAACGAGCCCGGCAAGCTCGCCATCGCCCGCGCCTGCGCCGCGGCGATTCCCGACGACGCCTCGCTCTTTCTCGATATCGGCACGACGACCGAGGCGGTCGCGCGGGAATTGATGGATCACCGCAACCTGATGGTTGTGACCAACAACATCAACGTGGCGCAGATCCTGCTGGCCAATGCCGATTGCGAGATCATCGTCGCCGGCGGGGCGTTACGCCGCGCCGACCAGGGGCTGGTCGGCCACCTCACGGCGCGCAGCATCGAGAATTTCAAGTTCGATCACGCAATCCTGGGTTGTTCGGCGCTCGACGAGGATGGCGACATGCTCGATTTCGACATCCAGGAGGTCGTCGTCGGCCAGACCCTGCTCAACCGCTCGCGCGAGGTGTTCCTCGTGGCCGATCACTCGAAATTCCAGCGCAGCGCGCCGGTGCGCATCGGCTCGGTGCGCGATGTCGACCGGATCTTCACCGACGCGCCGCTGCCCGCCCGCCTCACCGACCGCTGCGCCGCGTGGAACACCGGCGTGCATGTCGCCACGGGCGACGGGGGCAGAGCCCCCGAACGGGTTCAGCCCAGGAAACTGCCGAACGGGATATAGCGCACGGGGTCGCCGGGCGCGATCTCGGCCGCGCCCTCGGCCAGTTCCACCAACCCCTCGGCCCAAGAAAGCCCGCTGATCCGCCCAGACCCTTCAGAGGCAAAGACCTCGGCGCGCCCCTCCCGCATCCGCGCGCGCAGGTATTCGCGCCGCCCGGGTTTCTTCGACTTCGTGAACCCGGCGGGCACGTCGAAACCCTGCGGCACGGACCAGCCCGCGCCCGACAGCACGGACATGGCGGGCCGCGCGAAGATCAGCGTGCAGACGAGGGCCGCCACCGGGTTGCCCGGCAGGCCGAAGACCGGCACCCCGCCCCAAAGCCCCAGTGCCAGCGGGCGTCCGGGCTTCAGCGCGATGCGCCACTCGGCCATCGCGCCCGCCTCGTTCAGAAGCGCCGAGACGTGATCCTCGTCGCCCGACGAGGCCCCGCCGGAGGTCAGGATCACGTCCGCCTGCCGCGCCCCGCGGTCCAGCCGCGCGCGCAATTCGTCGCGGTCGTCCGCCACGCGCCCCAGATCGATGGCCTCGTAGCCCATACGGTTCACCAGTTCCGTCAGCATCGGGCGGTTCGCGTCATATATCTGGCCCGCGCGCGCGGTCTCGCCCGGGTCGACCAGCTCGTCGCCGGTCGAGATCACCGCGACCCGCAACCGCGCGTGCACGCGCAACTCGGCCACGCCAACCGCGGCACACAGCGCCAGGTCGGCCGGAGTCAGCACCCGGCCCGGCTTCAGCACGGTATCGCCCGCGCCGACATCCTCGCCGGCGCGACGCGTGTTCGCGCCACGCTTCAAGCCGCCGCGAAAGGCGATGCGGCCCGCACGTTCCGTCACGTCCTCCTGCAGGATCACGGTATCCACGCCCTCGGGAAGTGCTGCCCCGGTCAGCACCCGGACCGCGTGGCCCGGCGGCAAGGTGCCCTCGAAGGGCGCCCCCGCGGCGGCGCGTCCCGCGAGCAGCGGCAGAACCTGGTCCCCCGCACCAAGGCTCGCATACGCAAAGCCGTAGCCATCGACCGCCGTGTTCGCCTCGGGCGGATTGGCGCGGCGCGCCACCACCGGGGCGGCCAGCACGCGGCCCGCCGCCTGCCCCAGCGGCACCGCTTCCTGGCCCACGACTGCGTGCAGCCGGTCGCGCAGCATTGCCAGCGCATCTTCAACCGGCGTCCAGTCCACACCCGCCGGCAGCGCGAAGCAATCGTCGCGCAAGGGCGGTGGGCTCAGGGGCTCGTCACAGGCGGCAATCAACTCCTCCGCATGTCCGGCCCCCAGCACCCAGCCTTCCTCGCGCGCCTCTTGCGGCAGGTCGCTCACCATGTCCGCAAGGTCGTCCGCCGGCAGCCGCGACAGCGCCCGCGCCAACAGCCGCACCTGCTCACGATCCCGGATCGTACCGCCCTGCGCCGTCGCGTCCCTGACGGCGCCCTCGATGACACCGGGCCAGATCTCGGCCAGCACGACGGGCGAGTCCTGCCACGCCTCGAACGGCCAGACCGAGACGCCGTCCAGCCGCCGCAGCCGCGCCAGCATCGGCAGCCCCATCAGCGCTTGGCTGCCCACAGTGGGATTGTAGCATAGCTGAAAACAACTGCTCGAGGTCTTCGCGGCCAGGTCGCAGGCGCGCTTTTCCGCGACCAAGTCGAAGGTGATACGGTCCTTGCGATAGGGTATGCCCGGCCAGCGGTCTGCATGCGTCTTGCCCCAGAACGGCCCCGGCCCTTCGAAGGCCGCGTTCATCGCCTCGGCCACTTGGAAGCGGTTGTTCGCGCCGCTCTCGGCATCTTTGACGCGCGCCGCCAGCCAGTCCCACAGAACCAGCGGATCATCCGACCCGGTGATCGCCCGCGCCACGCCGCGCGGATAGCCGAAGGGAAAATCGAACGCGGCCAGCAGCCGCCGCCCGGCCGCTCGTTCCTCGGCGATCAACTGCGCAATGCGCCCCTCTGCCTCGATCCGGCTGCGGCAATAGACCGGCTCGGCCTCGACCCCGCCGCGGACAAGCCCCATCCAGATTGCGTTGGCCGACGGTGCGGCAGGCGGGCGCGTGCTCGCCGCCGACCAGTCCACCACCAGAAAACTCTCGAACCCGATCACAGCCCGACCTCACCAACAATGAAATCCGCGATGCGCCCCGTGTCGTCGAGATCGAAGACCGGCCGGTCGAGATCCAGCGTGCAATCGGCCGCCACCGCCCGGATCGTCGGATCACCCGGCGCGATCAGCGGCTGCCCTGTCTCGGCCCGGAACGCCTCGATCTTGGGATGACTGTCGCGCTTGTAGCCCTCGATCAGCACCAGGTCGACAGGCGCGAGCATCTCCAGCAACGCCTCCAGCGGCCATTCCGCCGCGCCGCGCATCTCGTGCATCAGCGCGAACCGGTTGCGCGAGGCCAGAAGCACCTCGCGCGCCCCGGCCACCCGGTGCCGGTGGCTGTCCTTGCCGGGGTGATCCACGTCGAAGCTGTGATGCGCGTGCTTGACGGTCGAGACGGAAAACCCGCGCCCCGCGATCTCTGCCACCAGCCGTTCCATCAGCCCGGTCTTGCCGGCATTCTTCCAACCCGTCACCCCGTAAAGCCTCACGCCCCGGCCCTCCGGCGCGCGCGCTCCAGGTCCTCGGGCGTGTTGACGTTGAAGAACGCGTCCGCGTCCTCGAACAGCGCCTCGCGCCCCGCGTGCTTCTCGGTCCACTGCACGACCTTGCGCACCCCGCCCTCCAGCGCCGCGCGCAGATCGTCGCGCAAGCCGACCGGCCACAGGCCAAAGGTGGGATGCCGCACCCGGCCGCCGGCGCTCATCGACTTGGTCTCCTCGACGCCGCGCGGCGTCGCGGCCAGCACCAGCGGATGCGTCATGCCCGCCGCCTCGGCTTGCAGCCGCGCCACAAGGTCGCGCGGGAAAAACGGCGTGTCGCCGGCCACCGTCACGATCGTTTCGTCGCCTTCCCCCGCCGCCCAGTCGAGCCCGGCGAGAACCCCGGCCAGCGGCCCGGCGAAGCCTTCGATCGGATCGGGGATCACCGGCAGACCGAGACACGCGAACCGCGCCGCCTCGCCATTGGCGTTGAGCGCCAGCGCCCCAACCTGCGGCGCCAGCCGGGCAATCACGCTATCGAGGATGGTTGCGTCGCCCAAGGACAACAGCGCCTTGTCACCGCCGCCCATCCGCGTGGCCTGCCCACCGGCCAGGATCACACCGACTGGAACGCTCGGCGGCGCGGTCATTCCCGCGCGCTCTTGCGGCGGGCCTTGGGGCTCTCCTCGGCCACGCTGCCCGGGTCGGCGTCGCGCAGCAGGCGGTCCTCGCCGGCAAGGCAAACAAAGCGCCGCCCGCGCAGCCGCCCGATCAGCGTGAGGCCCACCTCGCGCGCGATCTCCACCCCCCAGGCGGTGAAACCCGACCGCGAGGCAAGCACCGGGATGCCCATCAGCGCCGTCTTGATCACCATCTCCGAGGTCAGCCGCCCGGTGGTGTAAAGCGTCTTGTCGCCCGGGCCGACTCCCTCGCTGAACATCCAGCCGGCGATCTTGTCGACCGCGTTGTGCCGGCCCACATCCTCCATGTAGACCAGCGGACGGGATCCTTCGCACAGCACCGTGCCGTGGATCGCGCCGGCGGCCAAATACAGCGACGGCGTGCGGTTGATCGTGGCGGCCAACGCATAAAGGTCCGAGGTCCGAACCTCCACCTTCGGCAGGGTCACGGCCTCCAGCCCCTCCATCATGTCGCCGAAGACCGTGCCCACGGCGCAGCCGCTCGTGCGGGTCTTCTTCTTCAGCTTCTCCTCGTAGGAGGTCTGCGCGTCGGTGCGCACCACGACCGTCTCGAGATCGTCGTCATAATCCACGCCGCGTACCGTCTCGTCGGCGCCCAGCATCCCCTGGTTGCGCAGAAAACCAAGGGCCAGATAATCGGGGTAATCGCCGATGGTCATCGCCGTCACGATCTCCTGCCCGTTGAGGAAGATGGTCAGCGGGCGTTCCTCGACCACCGACAGCTCGGTGCGCGCGCCCTCGTGATCGACCCCCTCGACCACGCGCGTCAGCCGCGGCGCGTCGGGATCGGGGGCGATCAGGTAGTCGGAGGGGGTGTCGCGGGTGGCCAATTGAATCTCCTCCTCGCATTGGATAGGCGACCTCGGGCAAGCACAATCCTCGAAGGGCGGCCCGGTGACGACAGAAACCACCAAATCGGTCTATTGGCAAGGCGTCCGCGACGGCGCGCCCTTCATCCTGGTGATCGTGCCGTTCTCGCTGCTTTTCGGCGTCGTGGCCACCGAGGCCGGCCTCAACGTGTTCGAGACGCTCAGCTTTTCTGTTCTGGTCATCGCCGGCGCCGCGCAGTTCACCGCGCTGCAACTGCTGACCGATGGCGCGCCCACCGTGATCGCCCTCGTCTCGGCGCTGGCGGTGAACCTGCGCATGGCGATGTACTCGGCCTCGCTCACACCGTGGCTCGGGCAGGCAAGCCTCGGGCAGCGCGCGCTCGCCGCCTATTTCACCGTCGATCAAAGCTATGCCTGCGCCATCGTCAAGTTCGAGCGGAACCCCCATTGGGACATCTCGCGTCGCCTGACGTATTTCTTCGGCGTGGTCACACCGATCTGCCCGATGTGGTATGCCTTCACGCTGGTCGGCGCGCTGGTCGGCGCGAAGATCCCCGGCGGGCTGGCGCTCGACTTCGCGCTGCCGATCACGTTCCTGGCGATGATCGGCCCGATGCTGCGTACCCCCGCGCATCTCGCGGCGGCCTTCGTGTCGGTGACCGTGGCGCTGGTCTTCGCGGGGCTGCCCTATAATCTCGGGCTGCTGGTCGCGGGGCTCGCGGGCATGACGACCGGCGCCCGCGTCGAGGTCGTGCTCGAACGCCGCGCCGCCGGGGCGGGCCCATGAGCATCGACACAATCGATCTCTGGGTGGTCATCATCGGGCTGGGCCTTGGCAGTTTCGCGCTGCGCTTCGTCTTCACCGGCCTCGTGGGCGACCGCCCGCTGCCGGCATGGGTCCTGCGCCACCTGCGCTACACCGCGGTCGCGGTGCTGCCGGGGCTGGTCGCCCCGCTGGTGGTCTGGCCCGCGGCCACCGGCGGCAGCCTGGACGCGCCGCGCATGGCCGCGGCCGTTGTCACGCTCGCCGCGGGATATTTCCTGCGCAACATGATCGTCGCCATCCTGCTGGGCGCGCTGACGCTCTATGGCGGCCTCGCCCTTACCGGCTGATCTTCATCTTTCCATAAATACTCCGGGGGTGTCGCGCCGCAGGCGCGACGGGGGCGGAGCCCCCAAACCTACAAGCGGGCGGAGCCCCCAAACCTACAAGCGGGCGGAGCCCCCTATCTTATCCTCGTGGCGCGGCCGCGCGCCGCAGCCGGTCGTTGATCGCCCGGCCGAGGCCCTGTTCGGGAATCGGCGACACCGCGATCCCCCTCGCCCCC
The DNA here is from genome assembly GCF_037083785.1 of Roseovarius sp. D22-M7. Taxonomy (NCBI): domain Bacteria; kingdom Pseudomonadati; phylum Pseudomonadota; class Alphaproteobacteria; order Rhodobacterales; family Roseobacteraceae; genus Roseovarius; species Roseovarius sp. D22-M7. The sequence goes on along the minus strand of NZ_JBAPKY010000009.1, from coordinate 48,483 downwards.
AGCCGGTCCAGCGCATGCAGGTGGTGAAAGAGGTTCGCCGCCGCCTCGGTCAGATCGCCAGCGGGCGACAGGTTCAGATCGGCCTCGACCGCGCCGAAGCCCAGCATCGCCTCGCCGCCGCGTGGCGCGCGGGCCCCCAGCCGCACCGGCACGCCCGGCGCGTAATGCGACCGCATCTGGCCGGGCGCGCTCAGGCCCTCATCCGCGCCGCTTGTCCCGACCGGCCGGCCCAGCACCGCTTCCAGCGCCTCGACCGGCACGCCGCCGGGGCGCAGCAGCACCGGGTCGCCCGCAAGGCCCAGAATGGTGGATTCCACCCCCACCGGGCAGACGCCGCCATCGACCACCGCCTTGATGCGCCCGTCCAGACCGGCCAGCACATGGCCCGGTTCGGTCGGGCTGAGCCGCCCCGACGGGTTGGCCGAAGGGGCGGCGACCGGCCCGCCGAACACCTCCAGCAACGCGCGGGCCACCGGATGGCCCGGCACCCGCACCGCCAGCGTCGGCAGATCGGCGGTCACCAGCGGCGACAGGGCCGATCCCTCGCGCAGCGGCAGCACCAGCGTCAGCGGCCCCGGCCAGAACGCGCGCGCCACGGTCTCCGCCGCGTCCGACCACGTGACATACGCCTGCGCCGCCGCGACGCTCGCGACATGCACGATCAGCGGGTTGAAGCGCGGCCGCGCCTTGGCCTCGAAGATCCGCGCCACGGCCCGATCGTCGCGCGCATCGGCGCCCAGCCCGTAGACCGTCTCGGTCGGAAAGGCCACCAGCCCGCCCGCGCGCCAGATCGCGGCGGCGGCCGCGTAGCCGGCCGCATCCCCGCCCAAAACCTGCGTCGTCACCAATTCCGGCCCCTCTGACGCGGCGTTGCGGTTGAAGCGCCGCCGCGGTTGATTACCCTCTTACCCGACGATACGCTCTAAGGGGAGGCGGCGACGTTGCCAAGGTCCCCCTTTGCATCAGGAGAGGTCCATGCCCTATCGCGCCCCCGTCGAAGATTACCAGTTCCTGTGCGACCACGTCATCGGTCTGGCCGAGGTCGCCGCCACGGACCGCTTCGCCGAGGCGACGCCCGACACGACGGCGGCGATCCTGACCGAGGCCGCGCGCATGTGCGAAGAGGTGCTCTACCCGCTGCAACGCCCCGGCGATCTCAACCCCGCGCGGCTGGAAAATGGCGTCGTGCGTACGGCGCCCGGCTTTGCCGACGGCTACCGCGCCATCGCAGAGGGCGGCTGGGTGTCGATCAGCGCGCATCCCGATCACGGCGGCATGGGCCTGCCGATGACGCTGACGACGGCCGTCAACGAGATGATGTCCTCGGCCTGCCTGTCGCTGCAACTGGCCCCGCTGATGACCCAGGGCCAGATCGAGGCGCTGGAGCATCACGCCTCGGACGCGATCAAGGATCTCTACCTGCCCAAGCTGGTCAGCGGCGACTGGACCGGCACGATGAACCTGACAGAGCCGCAGGCGGGCTCGGACGTTGGCGCGCTGCGCACCCGCGCCGAGGATCAAGGCGACGGCACCTACGCGATCACCGGGCAGAAGGTCTACATCTCGTGGGGCGATCACGACATGACCGAGAATATCTGCCACCTGGTGCTGGCGCGCCTGCCCGACGCCGCACCGGGGACAAAGGGGATCAGCCTCTTTCTGGTGCCGAAATTCATCCCCGACGCGGACGGCACGCCGGGCCTGCGCAACGAGATCAAGGTGGTCAGCCTCGAGCACAAGATGGGCCTGCATGGCAGCCCCACCTGCGTGATGCAGTATGACGGCGCCACCGGCTGGCTGATCGGCGCGCCGCATCAGGGCATGCGCGCGATGTTCACGATGATGAACAATGCCCGCCTCGGCGTGGGCGGCCAGGGTGTCGGCGTGGCCGAGGCCGCGTATCAGCACGCGCTGGCCTTCGCGCAGGATCGCAAGCAGGGCCGCACGCCGGACCCGGAAAATCCCGACACGATCATCGGCCACGCCAATGTGCGCCGCATGCTGGCCGGCATGAAATCCGAGATCTTCGCGGCCCGCGCCATCGCGCTGGCCTGCGCGCAGGCGATCGACATGGAAACCGCCACCGGCACCAAAACGGCGGCCGCGCGGGCCGCGTTGCTGACCCCGATCGCCAAGGTCTGCGGCACCGAGACGGGCATGGCCGTGGCCAATACCGGGCTGCAACTGCATGGCGGCATGGGCTACATCGAGGAAACGGGCGCCGCGCAATACCTGCGCGACGTGCGCGTCACCGCGATATACGAGGGCACCAACGGCATCCAGGCGATGGATCTGGTCGGGCGCAAGCTTGCGGACGGGGGCGAGGCCGCCTTCGCGCTCATCGACGAGGTGCAGGCGGCGGCCGAGGCCGCGCGCGAGGATCTCCCGGTGCTGGCCGATGCCGTCTGGCAGGCCGCCGAGACGCTGCGCGAGGCGACCGACTGGATGCTCGGGCACGAGGACATGACCCAGCGTTTCGCCGGCGCGATGCCCTACCTGCGCGGCTTCGCGCGGGTGCTCGGCGGGCATTACCATCTCGGCGCGGCCCGCGCCGAGGGCGGCGATGGCGCCCGTACGCGACTGGCGCGGTTCTACATCACCCGGCTTCTGCCCGAACATGCCGGGCATCTGGCGCATGCCACGGCAGGGGCCGACGACCTCTACGCGCTGACGGCCGAGGATTTCGCGGCGTGATGGATGGCGGCGAATTCCTGCGCCACCCGTGGCCCGAACCGCCCGACCCCGGCACGGCAACGGAAGTGTCCCCCGGTGTGCTGTGGCTGCGGCTGCCGCTGCCGATGATGCTCGATCACGTCAATGTCTACGCGCTCGACGATGGCGACAGCTGGACGCTGATCGATACCGGCATCCACTCGAAACGCAGCGTGGCGCTGTGGCAGGACATCCTCGCCGGACCCCTGCAGGCCCGGCCAATCGCCCGCGTGATCGCCACCCATCACCACCCCGACCATGTCGGCATGGCGGGCTGGATCATGGACCGCTTCGGCGCGGGTCTCTGGGCGTCGCGGACAAGCTGGCTGATGGCGCGAATGCTGATCCTCGATGTCGAAGACCGCCCAACGCCGCAGGCGGTCGCGTTCTGGCGCGCCGGCGGCATGGACAAGGACATCCTCGCAGAGCGTCAGCGCGAACGCCCCTTCAATTTCGCCGATGTCTGCGCGCCGCTTCCCGTCGGCTACCGGCGGATGCAGGAGGGCGAGGTGATCCGCGCCGGCGGCCGCGACTGGGACGTGCGCATGGGCGGCGGCCACGCGGCAGAGCATGTCACGCTGTGGTCCCGCGACGACGACCTGGTGATCGCCGGCGACCAGATCCTGCCCGGCATCAGCCCCAATATCGGCGTCTACCCGACAGAACCCGAGGCCGATCCGCTGGCCGACTGGCTGGCGGCCTGCGACCGGCTGGCCCGGCACGCGCATGACGGCCACTTGGTGCTGCCGGGCCACAAGCTGCCCTTCACCGGGCTGCCGCTGCGCATTGCGCAACTGGCCGAGAACCACGTTTCGGCCCTCGACCGGCTGCGCGGCTTTCTTGCCCGGCCGCGCACCGCCGCCGACTGCTTCCCGCTGCTCTTCCGGCGCCGCGTGGATCGCGGCAGCTACGGGCTGGCGCTGGTCGAGGCTGTGGCCCATCTCAACCACCTGCATCACGCGGGCGAGGTCACCCGCCGGCGGCGCGATGACGGCGCGGTCCTGTGGCAGATGCGCGACGCCGCCGCGCGGCCCGCGCTTGGCGCGTGACAGCCCCGAGAAAATGGCGTAGCGAAAGGACCGGAGATGGCTGACGACGACGAAGGACAAAAGAACATGAAAGACGAGACCCCCGGCAAGATGAACATCGAGACGCAGGAAAAGACCTTCGAGGGATTCGTGAAGGCCGTGACCTGGTCGGTGGTCACGATCATCGTGATCCTGGTCGTCATCGCGATGATCGGCGCCTGAGGGTCCCGCGCGCGCCGTCGGCGCGGTAATCCGGCGGTGGTCAGGGACCGCTCAGTAGCTGAATTCCTCGTAGATGCGCGTCAGGTCGCCCTGCCAGCGGCCGTGATAGGCCTCAAGCAGCTCGTCGGCGGGGGTCTTGCCGGTCTCGACGCTTTCGCGCAGCGCGCCAAGGAAATGCGTCTCGTCGGGGATCATCCCGCCGCTGCCGGACCGCGCCCGCGCCGCCAACCCCGCCTCGGAGATATCCAGCACCTCGCGCGCCAGCCGCTCCATGCGGATCTCGCCGACCTCGGCCTGCAACCCGTCGACACTGGCGGCCACGCGCAGCGCATCGCGGGTCTCGGCATCCCAGCCCTTCGCAAGATCCCACGCCGCATCGAGGGCACTCTGGTCATACATCAGCCCCACCCAGAAGGCCGGCAGCGCGCATAACCGGCGCCACGGGCCGCCATCAGCGCCGCGCATCTCCATGAATTTCTTGATCCGCGCCTCGGGGAAGATGGTGGTCAGGTGATCGGCCCAGTCCGACAGCGTCGGCTTCTCGCCTGGCAGCGCCGGCAACTCGCCGCACAGGAAATCCCGGAACGACTGGCCCAGCGCGTCGATATAGCGCCCGTCGCGATAGACGAAATACATCGGCACATCGAGCGCGTAGTCGGCATAGGCCTCGAACCCGAACCCGTCCTCGAACACGAATGGCAGCATACCCGTGCGGTCGGGGTCGAGATCGCGCCACACCCGCGCGCGCCACGACTTGTGGCCGTTTGGCTTGCCATCCAGAAACGGCGAATTGGCGAACAGCGCGGTGGCCACCGGCTGCAGCGCCAGCGCCACGCGCAGCTTCTGCACCATGTCCGCCTCGGACGCGAAATCGAGATTGACCTGCACGGTGCAGGTCCGGCGCATCATCGTCTGGCCCATGGTGCCGACCTGCTGCATGTAGCGGTCCATCAGCTTGTAGCGGCCCTTGGGCATCATCGGCATCTGGTCATGCGTCCAGATCGGGGCCGCCCCCAGCCCGATGAAGCCGACGCCCACCTTGTCGGCCACGTCCTCGACCTCGGCAAGATGGATGTTCACCTCGTTGCAGGTCTGGTGGATATTCTCCAAAGGTGCGCCCGACAGCTCCAGCTGGCCGCCGGGCTCCAGCGACACGTTGGCGCCGTCCTTTTCCAGGCCGATCAGCTTGCCATCCTCCTCGACCGGCGCCCAGCCATGCGCGTCGCGCAGCCCTTCCAGTACCGCCAGCACGCTGCGCTTGCCCTCGTAGGGGATCGGCAGCAGCGTGTCCTTGCAATAGCCGAACTTCTCGTGCTCGGTGCCGATGCGCCAATCCGCGGCCGGCTTGCAGCCCGCGGCAAGGTATTCGGCCAGTTGTGACTGATTCTCGATCGGCCCGCCGCCGGTCTGAGGGATGGACATGGTCGGGCCTCCTGATCCTGCACGCATCTTTTCTGACGCGCACAGTTGGCCGCATAATCGGGTGGTGTCAATGCAGCCGGATGGCTGAGGTCACCGGCGAAACCTTCTGCCAGATCACCGTGGGGTAGTCCGGCAGGCGCCGCATCTGCGCCAGCATGTGCTCGGTGCGCAGGCCGGGCAAGGCGGCGAAGGCATCGAACAGCGCCTCGGCCCCTTCGGCATTCACGGGAATGTGCAGATCGGGCGCGCCGCGCTGGCTGAGCACCCAATGCGCGGGATGCCCCGACGGGTCAAGCGTCAGGCTGTCGAGATCGCGGATCGCCACGACGCCGCCGGTCAGCGGGCCGAAATAGGCCACCTGCCCCTCGTCCACGCGCACCACGCCGGGGCCGCCGGCGCCGTTGCGGAACCGCGCGCGCTGCACGCCCATCACCAGCACCGCGCCGGCAATGATCAGCACCGCGTAACCCAGCCAGTGCAGAAGGCCGCCGAGGCCCAGCACCCACCACAGCCCGAGCGCGGCCAGACCGGTACCCGACAGCGCCTCGCGCCAGCGCCAGAGCGCGGCGCGCGCCTGTGGCCGGATGAAGCTCATGACCAGTCCCCCAGCGCCTGCTGCCAGACAGTGAGGGCTGCGACCGCCGCGGTGTCGGCCCGCAACACGCGCGGGCCCAGCGCCACGGGATGCGCGTCGGGCATGGCCGCCAGCCGCGTACGCTCGGCATCGGAGAACCCGCCCTCGGGCCCGATCAGGATGGCCCAAGGGCCGCCGCGCGCAGCCCCCAGCGCGGCGCCGTTTCCGGCCAGCGCCTCGTCGCAGAACATCAGGCGTCGGTCGCCGGGCCAGTCCGACAGCAGCGCGTCAAGCTTCTGCAGCGCGTCCACCTGCGGCACATAGGTGCCGCCGCATTGCTCGGCGGCCTCGACGGCATGCGCCTGCAGACGGTCGCGGCGGATCCGCTCGGCATTGGTGAACTCGGTCTGCACCGGCAGGATGCGCGACGCCCCCATCTCGGTGGCCTTTTCCACGATGAAATCGGTGCGCGCCTTCTTGATCGGCGCGAAGATCAGCCACAGGTCCGGCGGGTCGCGTTGCGGCGCGGTCTGTGCCTTAGCGACCAGCGTGCCGGCGCGCTTGCCGGCCTCGGTCACCTCGGCGCGCCATTCGCCATCGGATCCGTTGAAGACCAGCACCGCGTCGCCCACGCCCTGCCGCATCACGCCGAAAAGGTAATGCGCCTGATCGCGGGTCAGAGGAACGGTTTGCTCCTCCCCCAGCGGCTGCTCTACATAGAGCCTGATCTTCGCCGTTTTCATGAGGCCTACATATGACCGGACAGAACCAGACGCCAGAGGCCCAGACAGAGACCGCGGGCGCGGTGGCCGACGCCTATCGCGGCAACTGGGTGGACCGCGCGGCGCCCTATGCTGCCCGACCCTACCTGCGGCTGTCGCGCGCCGACCGCCCCATCGGCACGTGGCTGTTGCTTCTGCCCTGCTGGTGGGGGCTGAGCCTCGCGATGCTGTCAGACGGGCGCGCGGGCTGGCACGACCTGTGGATCGCGGCGGGCTGCGCTTTGGGCGCTGTGCTGATGCGCGGCGCGGGCTGCACGTGGAACGACATCACCGACCGCGACATCGACGGGTCGGTGGCGCGCACCGCCTCGCGCCCGATCCCATCGGGGGCGGTCACGCCGCGCGGGGCGTTCGCGTGGCTGGTGGCGCAGGCCCTTCTGGCCTTCTGCATCCTGCTGACCTTCAACTGGGCGGCGATCGGGCTGGGGATCGCGGCGCTGCTGCCGGTGGCGATCTATCCGTTCGCCAAGCGGTTCACCTGGTGGCCGCAGATCTTTCTCGGGCTGGCCTTCAACTGGGGCGCGCTGCTGGCCTGGACGGCGCATTCGGGCAGCCTGGGGTGGCCGGCGGTGATCCTCTACCTCGCGGGCATGGCGTGGACGCTGTTCTACGACACGATCTACGCCCATCAGGATGCCGAGGACGATGCGCTGATCGGGGTGAAATCCACCGCAAGGCTCTTCGGCGACGCCTCGCCGCGCTGGCTGCGCGGCTTCGCGCTGGCCTGCGTGGCGCTGATGGCCGTCGCGACCGGTCTGGCGGTGCAGGGCGGCGACCTCGCGCTGGTGGTGGCGCTTGGCGGGCCGCTGGCGATGGGCTGGCACATGCGGCGGCAGCTCTACCGGCTCGATCTCGACGACACCGACGGGCTCTTGGCGCTTTTCCGCTCGAACCGCGACGCGGGCCTGCTGCCCGTGCCGTTTTTCGCCGCCGCCTTCCTGCTGTGATTGATATCGCCCGGCCGCACGCCTAGAACCGCGCGGCAGGAACCAGAGGGCAAGACCCCATGCGGCTATCGATCATCTTCACCGTCACCGCGACATTCGCCGCCGCCGCGGCGCTCGGCGTGGTCGCCGCCGGCTTTGCGGTCACCGAGATCGAGGATGCCTCGCGCGGCCAGGTCCGCGCGGCGTTCGAGGACCGCGACATCGGCTGGACCAAGGTCGAGACCGACGGCCTGCAGGTCACCCTCACCGGCACCGCCCCGACCGAGGCGGCGCGCTTTCGCGCGCTGTCGGTCGCCGGCGGCACCGTCGACGCCACGCGCGTCATCGACCGGATGCAGGTGCAAGAGGCCGAGGGCGTCGCGCCGCCGCGCTTCGCGATGGAGATCCTGCGCGGCGAGCACGGGATCTCGCTGATCGGGCTGGTGCCCGAAAGCCTCGACCGCGCACAGCTTCTGGACGACATCGCGGCGCAGACCGGCGGCGCGCCGGTCTCGGACCTGCTGGAAACCGCCGATCACGTCCCGCCCGACACCTGGGCAGAGGCGCTGAATTTCGCCGTCCGCGCCCTGGGCGATCTGGCGCATACCAAGATCTCGGTCAGCGCGACCCGCGTGGCGATCACCGCCATGGCCGAAAGCGCGGCCGACCTGCGCCGGCTCGAGACCGATCTGGCGCGCCGCGCGCCGGACGACGTGCGGCTGGCGCTCGACCTCACCGCGCCGCGCCCCGTAGTCACGCCCTTCGCGCTGCGATTCGTGCTCGACGAGCGCGGCGCGCGGTTCGACGCGTGCTCGGCCGATACCGAGGCGGCCCGCGACCGTATCCTCAGCGCCGCCGGCCGCGCCGGGCTGCGGCAGAAGGCCGACTGCACCGTCGGCATGGGCGTGCCCTCGCCCCGCTGGGCCGAGGCGGCGGAAATGGCGATCGCGGCGGTCGCAGATCTGGGCGGCGGCAGCGTGACCTTCACCGATGCCGACATCACCCTGCGCGCCCCCGAGGGCACGCCGCAGCAGCGCTTCGACGACGTGGTGGGCGGGCTCGAATCGGCCCTGCCGGAGGTCTTCGCGCTCAAGGCGACCCGGCCCGAGCCGCCCGATGACAGCAAGCCCGAGACGCCGGATTTCATCGCCACCCTCTCGCCCGAGGGGCAGGTGCTGATGCGCGGCCAGCTGGGCAGCGCGCAACTGCGCGAGACCGCGACAAGCTTCGCGAGGGCGCGCTTCTCGTCGGACACGGTCAGCATGGCGGCGCGCGTCGCCGAAGGCCTGCCGCGCGACTGGCCGATGCGGGTGCTGCTGGGGCTCGAGGCGCTGTCGCATCTGGCCTACGGCGCAGTCACCGTGACCCCCGATCACGTCGCGGTCTCGGGCCGCACCGGCGACAAGGGGGCGGGCAACGCGCTGTCGGCACTGCTGTCGGACACGCTGAAGGCCGAGGCGCAATTCAGCATCGACGTCACCTATGACGAGGCGCTCGACCCGGTCGCGCAACTTCCCAGCCCCGCCGAATGCCAGGACCGCCTCGCCGCGGCCCAGGACGCGCGCAAGATCGGGTTCGAGCCGGGCTCGGCTCAGATCGACGCGGACAGCGTCGCGACCATGGACCGGATCGCCGACATCCTGCGCGACTGCGGCGAGATGCGCATGGAAATCGCCGGCCATACCGACAGCCAGGGCCGTGAGGCGATGAACCAGCAACTCAGCCTCGACCGCGCCCGCGCGGTGCTCGAGGAATTGCGCCTGCGCCGGGTTGCGACATCACGGATCGAGGCCGAGGGCTACGGCGAAAGCGACCCCATCGCCGACAACGACACCGCCGAGGGCCGCGAGATCAACCGCCGCATCGAGTTCCGCGTGGCCCGCCCCGAGGCCGTCTCCGGGGCCGCCACGATCCCCGTGACCGGGCCGATGATCCGCGACGCGGCGGCGGCCGACATGGCGCCTGCCCCACCCGACCCGCCCGACCTCTCGGACCTGCCCGAGATCACCGGCGACACGCGCCCCGCCCTGCGCCCCGACACGACAGACGGGACCGGCGATGAACAGGACTGAATTCATCATCGCCACCGCCATCGTGCTCTTCGTGGCGTTCTGCGTCGGCTGGTTCACGCATTGGCTGATCCACCGCCTCATCCGCGTCCCGGCCTCGGACGTGGCCGAGCTCGAGCGCCTCGCGCAGGAATTGCACGAGGCCGAACAGGCCCGCGACGACGCGATCACCTACCAGCAACAGCGCGAGGCGGAGCTGACCGCGCAGCTCGGCCAGTCCGAGACCGAGCTGCGCGCCGCCCGCGACGAGATCCACGCGTTGCGCGCGCGCCTCGAGCGCCAGACCTCCTCGGGCTGACCGGGCTGACCGGGCACCCGCCGCACAGGATCCCCCGCATGTCGTTCCGCCGTCACGCGATCTATTTCACGCCGCCCCCCGGGGCGCTGGCCGACATCGGGGCTGCGTGGCTGGGCTGGGACAGCGCGACAGGCAAAGCGGCCGGCCCGTGCGCGGTCCCCGGCCTGCCCGCGCACGCCACCGAGATCACCGAGACGCCGCGCAGATACGGGCTGCACGCGACCCTCGCTCCGCCCTTCCGGCTGGCAGAGGGGCAGACCGAGGACGCGCTTCACGACGCCCTCGCCCGCCTCTGCCACGGCACGGCGCCGGTCACGATCGACAGCCTTCGGATCGCCGCGATGGGCCGGTTCCTCGCCCTTGTGCCGACCGCGACGCCCCCGGCGCTTGGCGCGCTGGCCGCGGACGCGATACGCGCCGTCGACGGTCTGCGCGCGCCGCTATCGGCGGCAGAGCTTGCCCGCCGCCGCAGCGCCACCCTGACGCCGGAACAGGACGCGAACCTCGTCCGCTGGGGCTATCCTTACGTGATGTCGGCCTTCCGCTTTCACATCACCCTGACAGGCAAGCGCCCGCGCGCCGAACTGCCCATGATCCGCGACGCCCTCGCGCGGCACCTGATGCCGGCGGTGCCGCGCCCCTTCGTCATCGACGCGGCCTCGCTGATGGGCGAGGACGCGCAGGGACGCTTTCACCTGATTCGGCGCCAGCCGCTCGGGTCCGGGTGACGGATCGTCCGCAACGCCGCCCGGCCTTTTTTTCGCAACATGCGCAGATCGGTCATCGTTTGGTCACAAGACGGGTGTATCGTTTGGGCATTCAAGCTCGCGATTCGGACCCTCGTCTTTCAGCACCTATCAGGCGGCCTTCGTCCCGCACGGGGGCCGCCTTTTCGCATCGCCCTCTCTTGCGGGGATTCGGTCGGCGGCGTAGACCTTTGCCATGACAGGATCGCCCCGCGCCCGCCTGACCCGTGACGACTGGATTGCCGCCGGCTTCGAGGCGTTGCAGGCCACCGGGCCCGACGCCCTCGGGGCCGAACCCCTGGCGCGCCGCCTCGGCACCACCAAGGGGTCGTTCTACTGGCATTTCAAGGATGTGCCGGCCTTCCACGCCGCCCTGCTCGGCCGGTGGCAGGCCGAGGCCGAGACGGCGCTGCTGGCGGCCTCCGGCGTGACCGACACCGCGCGCCTGCGCGCCACGGCCCAGGCCATCGGCGACAGCCCCCATCACGACAGCCCCGCCCTGCGCTGCGAGCCGATGATCCGCGCCTGGGCGCGCGGCAACGCCACCGTCACCGGCCCCCTGCGCGACGTGGACGGCCTGCGGCTGGCGCGGCTGCGCGACCTGCTGGCCGCCTGCGGCATCGGCAACCCCGAAATGGCCCGCATCCTCTACGCCGCGGCGACCGGCATGCAGGTGCTGCAGGATGCCGGTCGCGACGAGACCGCGAACGCCATCGGCTCGCTCGTCGACCTCATCCTCGCGCTGCGATAGCGCCGTCCAGAAGGTTCAGGCCAGACAAGGCCGTCGCGACGACAGGACCCGCAGAACCGGTCAGGTGACAGCGATGCGGACGTTCCGGCAATTCACTGCAGGTTCAGCTTCGACCGGGCTGACGGCCGGGGTTATGCGGGTCAATAGCGCGATCGGCCGCAAACGCCCGCATCATCGCAGAAGACACCGGCAAGCCCGCCAATGATGGCCCCGCGGCCGCCGTCCCCGTCGATAGCCTTCGCCGCGCCATAGCCGAGGGCTGCCCCGACAAGGCCGCGCTCCGTATCACTGTCGATTGCGGCACCGGGTGCGCAGGCCGAGAGCAGCGCGGTTGCGGCGATGAGCGGATAGAGGAATTTCATGTTGGTCTCCTGAGGGGCCGACAGTGGTTCGGCGGCATTGCGGGTTTCCGGGCGGCTGCGGCGATTCGTGTCCCCGCAGCCCCCGCGGTTGCAAATGCTCATACGCCGAAGGCGCGCTGTTATCCGATCACCGGCAGGCGTTCCGAGGGTGCTATCGGATAGCAACGCGTCCGGATCACGCGAACGATGGATCGCGACCCGCCCCGGCGCGCAGATCCGTCGCTCATGGGGGTGTCTTGCAAGCGGCCGTGACCGGTCCACTGCACCTGCGGCATGCCAGCCGAATCGACCCTCGAGCCGGCGCGCACCGCGGACCTGACCGGCTCAGCCCGCCGCGCTGCGCCCGGCCTGCGCGGCAAAGCGCGCGACGTAGCGCGCGCGGGCCTCGGGCAGCGGCTTGTCCCCCAGATGCGGGGCAAGGTGATGGCCCAGGAAATGGCCGGTCACGTCGAGGCCCTGCAGGATCTCGGCATCGGGAGCCGGGCCCTCGCCCAACAGGCACGGTGGTAGCGGCAGCAGCCGGTCGGCCCAGTCCCCGGCCCCGGCGCGCGACACCGCCCGCCCGGTGCGCGGCGAGATGAAGCTCAGATCGTTGGCCGTCTCACCCATGACCGCGCAGCGCCGCAGGTCAAGGCCGAAGCCCATCTCCTCCAGCAGCAGCATCTCCCAGTTGAGATAGGCGAGCGGCCAGATCCCGGGCTGGTCCAGAAGATCCAGCAGCACCAGGCTCTGGCGGTACAGCCGGGCATGGACCTGCCGCTCCGGCAGGGCGTGCAGCAGCAGCGCGCAGACCGCGTTCAGCCCCGACAGCGCCATGCGGTCGGCCATCGACCACGCCCGCGACCTCACCGGCTCCACCCGGAAGGTCCCGAGATGATCCTCGAGCCGCGCGCGCCATTCCAGGTCAAGCTGCGCGCCGGGCTGCAGCACCGGCGCCATGCGGCGCGAGGTCCCGCCGCGCACGATGCCCGCATGCCGTCCGTGGCCGGGCGTGAACACCTCGATGATCGCCGAGGTCTCGCCGTGCCGGCGCGCGGCCAGCAAGATGCCCTGATCGCGCCATTCCATGGCCGCCTGCCCCTTCAGATCCCTCGGGATGCCACCCCACACCAGAACGGCGGGTTTGCCAAGGGCGCCAAGAGGTTCAGCGGACCGAGATCACCGTGCAGTCGGCGTGTTGCAGGACCTTCTGCGCCACGCTGCCCAGCAACAGGCTCTTGAGCCGCCCGAGGCCGCGATGCCCGACCACGATGACATCGGCCCCGGCCGAGGTGGCCATGTCGAGGATCGCGTCGGCGGGATCGCCCTGCTCGGTCATCGTGTCCACCTCGCGCACGCCAAGCTCCCGCGCGCGGGCGTCCGCCCGATGCACGATCTCGTCGCCGATCGCCGTGATCGCGGTGACCACGTCGCCCGACGGCCGCGTATCGGAGAAAAGATCCCCCGAATGCCCCGTCAGGACCCGGAAATCGACGGTGCTCTTCTGGCTCGCGCTTTGCGCGAGGTGCTCGATCTCTGCCATGCGCGCAAGCTCGGCCGACGGGCGCGCGAATTGCAGGACGTGGCCCACCGTCAGCGGCACGTCGAATTTCGCCGCCATCTCGGCGGCCATGTCGATGGCTTTCATGGCGGTGTCGGAGCCATCCGTCGCGACGAATACGTGTTTCATCTTCCCCTCCTGAACGTCTGCGCGTCCTTGCGGACACAGATCCGGCAAGCGTAGCCGGTCGGCGCGGGCGGATCCTTAATGCAGATCAAGCCGCGGTGTCAGCCGTCCAGTCCCGGCGCGTCCAGAAGGTGCCGGCCGTGGCGGTCCTCGACCTCGACCACCCAGAGATCGGGATCGCGCGCCCGCTGCCGCGCGATGGCGGTGTCGACCGACGCCTCGAACCCCTCGGCCAGCGGCAGCCACACGCGCGCGCCCGTCATCGGATCGACCGAGCGTTGATAAAGCACAGCCTGCCCGTCCAGCGTGTTGAGCTTGACCAGCACCGCGCCGCCGGTATCGTCGCCATGCGCCACGATGAAGGCCGGGATGTCGGCCAGCCGCAGCCGCGCGAGATAGGCGTCGATCCAGAACCGCGCGGTCAGGCGGGCCATGGCGCGCCCGTGTTCAGCGGTGGGATGAGTATTTCTGGAAAGATGAAGGGCATGCGGCTCAGCCCCCGTCCTTGAAGTCGAGCCCCATCTCGGAATAGCGTTCGGCGTCGTCCATCCAGCCGCTGCGCACCTTGACCTGCAGGAAAAGGTGCACGCGGCGACCGAGGAACGCCTCGAGCTCTTCGCGCGCCGCCTTCGAGACGGCCTTGATCGTCTCGCCGCGATTGCCCAGCACAATCCCCTTGTGGCCGTCGCGGATCACGTAGACCACCTGGTCGACCCGCGCCGAGCCGTCCTTGCGGTCCGTCCAGTTCTCGGTCTCGACGGTCATCTGGTAGGGCAGTTCCTGGTGCAGCCGCAGGGTCAGCTTCTCGCGCGTCATCTCGGCGGCGATCATCCGCATCGGCAGATCGGCGATCTGGTCCTCCGGGAAAAGCCACGGGCCCTCGGGCACCGCCTGCGCCAGCCAGGCGCGCAGATCGCCCGTGCCGTGGCCCTTTTCCGCCGAAATCAGGAAGGTCCTCTCGAAGGCGAAGCGCGCGTTCATCTCGCGGGTCAGCGCCAGCAGCACCGGCGCCTCGACGCGGTCGATCTTGTTGATCGCCAGCGCGACCGGGCGACCATGCGTGACCTCGCCCAGAGTGTCGAGGATCCGGCCGACCCCCTCGGTGATGCCGCGATGCGCCTCGATCAGCAGCACGACGATATCGGCATCCGCCGCCCCGCCCCAGGCCGCCGCGACCATCGCGCGGTCGAGCCGGCGGCGCGGCTGGAAAAGCCCCGGCGTGTCGACGAAGACAAGCTGGCTGTCGCCCTCCATCGCGACGCCGCGGATGCGCGCACGGGTGGTCTGCACCTTGTGGGTGACGATGCTGACCTTGGCCCCGACCATGCGGTTGAGCAGCGTGGACTTGCCCGCATTGGGCTCTCCGATCAGGGCGATGAAGCCGGCGCGGGTGGTCATGGAGTGGTCCTTTTATCCTTAAAGGCCCCGATAGCCGATCATGGGCGCCATGGCGAGTCCGATAAGCGTGGTGCAAGGGCGGTGCCGCGGCGGTCCGGAGGCAGCCGATCTGAACCCTGAAACCTATTCCGGTTACGCTTGGCCGCATGCCCCCACTGATTAGCCGCGTCACTCGGGTTTCGAGATCTCGTCGAGCAGCGCGCGCGCCGCGGCCTGTTCCGCCTGCCGCTTGGATCGCGCGGTCGCCGCCGCCCGCGTGCCGTCCTGAAGCCGCGCCTCGATGGTGAAGACCGGCGCGTGGTCGGGCCCCGAGCGCGCAGTCTCGGCATAGTCGGGCGGCGGCAGGCCGCGCGCCTGCGCCCATTCCTGCAGGCTGGTCTTGGCGTCGCGCGCGTCGCGCTCGACCGCGCCGATGCGGTCGCCCCAGAGGTTCAGCACGATGGCGCGCGCCGCCTCGTAGCCGGCATCGAGATGGACCGCGGCGATCACCGCCTCCATCGCGTCGCCCAAGAGCGCCTCCTTGCGCCGCCCGCCCGACAGCATCTCGGACCGGCCCAGCTTCAGCACCGCGCCGAGGTCGATGGCGCGGGCGACATCCGCGCAGGCCTCCTTGCGCACCAGCGCGTTGAAGCGCGGCGCAAGCTGGCCCTCGGTCGCGCCGGTATCATGGGCAAGCACCGCCTCGGCCATCACCAGCCCCAGCACCCGGTCGCCGAGAAATTCCAGCCGCTGGTTGTCGTCGCGATTGGGCGTCGCCATCGACGAATGCGTCAGCGCGCGCAGCAGCAGCGACGGGTCGGCGAACTCGTGCCCCAGCCGCGCCTGGAAGGCCGCCATGTCGCGCGACAGTTTCATCTCAGCGGCTCGAAGAAACGGTCCCCCCGCCACGTCCAGAAGGCCAGCATCGAAGAGCCCGCCGACGAGAAGATCACCCGGTTGGCGCGTCCGATCAGGTTTTCATAGGGCACGAAACCGACCCCGCCCACGGCCTGCGGAAAGCGCGAATCGGTCGAGTTGTCGCGGTTGTCGCCCATGAAGAAGTAATGCCCCTCGGGCACGGTATAGATGCCGGTGTGATCGGCCCGCTGGTTGCCGATATCGAGGATGGCGTGCGAATGCCCGCCGGGCAGCGTCTCGACGTAGCGCTGCTTGGTGCAATCGCCGCCCTGCCCGACGGCGCCGCTCTCGCAGCGCGGGCGGATGCCCATCGGCCCCTGGCGGTCGAATTCCTCGTTGAACGTGCCCGCCGGTTCCAGCTCGACCGCCTCGCCGTTGATATGCAGAACACCGTCACGCATCTGGATGCGGTCGCCGGGCAGCCCGATCAGGCGCTTGATGAAATCGGTGCCGTCGGCGGGGTGGCGAAAGACGATGATGTCGCCGCGCTCGGGCTGCGAGCCGAGGATGCGGGTATTGTCGCCATCGAGAAAGCCGCAGATGTCCTTCGCGTCGATATCGATGAAGCCCAGCCGGATCGACGGGCAGGAAGCGTAGGAATAGCCGTAGGCCATCTTGTTGACGAACAGGAAATCGCCGATCAGCAGCGTGTCCTTCATCGACCCCGACGGGATCCAGAACGGCTGGAACAGGAACGTGCGGAACAGCCCCGCGATGAGCAGCGCCCAGAACACCGTCTTGATGGTCTCGACGATGGAATTTCCTTTTTTGGCGTCAGAAGCCATGGGACGTCTCCGGGACAGGGCTGGGGGCAGGTCCGGCGCTACATGCGGCGCGCGTGACGGGGTGTCAAGGCAATGGCCGCGCCTCGATCACGACGAAGGCCTGCGCCCAGGGGTGATCGTCGGTCAGCGTGACATGCACGGTCGCCTCATGGCCCTCTGGCGTCATCGCCGCCAGACGGTCGGCGGCCCATCCGGTCAGATGCATCACGGGCTGACCGGTGGCAAGGTTGCTTACCGCCATGTCCTTCCAAGCGATGCCCATGCGCAGCCCGGTGCCCAGCGCCTTGGAGCACGCCTCCTTCGCGGCCCAGCGCTTGGCATAGGTGCCGGCCACATCGGCGCGGCGCTCGGCCTTGGCCTGCTCCACCTCGGTGAAGACGCGGGTCTTGAAACGGTCGCCGAACCGCTCAAGCGTGCCGGCGATGCGGTCTATGTTGGCAAGATCCGTCCCGATGCCGAGGATCATCCCGCACCCCCCGTGGCAAATAGCGGAAAGCTGACGCCCAGCGCCCAGGCGAGGATCAGCCCAAGAGCCACGCCGGCGCTCGCCGCGCCCGCGCGCGCTGCGACCCAGCGTCCCATAAGCCCGTAGATCAGGAAGAACAGCAGGATCACCGGGCCGATCATGGCGAGAAAGAACAGCCGTTCCGTGTCCAGCAGCACCGCCAGCGCCAGCGAGCAAAGGAACACCGCCCGCGCCACCAGCCGCTGCCAGAGCGGCGCGCGCCCGCCGCAGGTCAGCACCGCGTCGCCCAGCATGAAGGGCAAAGCCCCCAGCGCCAGCGCCGCGATGATCGCCATGCGCTCGGGCGTGGGCCAGAAATTCGCGCCGTAGCGGTCCAGCGCGAAGCCGAAGACACCCAGCCCCCAGGCCAGAAGCGCCAGCACCGCCAGCGGCCGCAGCCCCGCAGGGCGCAGGCCGAACGCCCAGGCGATCGCCAGTTGCACCACACCGTAGACCGCCAGATGCAGCGCGAGATAATCGGCGACCAGCACCGGCAGGACCGCGAGATCCACCTGCACCGCCAGCAGCGGCGCCAAAACGGCGGGCGCGCCCACAGCCACCGCAAAGCGCCCCGCGCTCAGCAGTTGCGGCGCGAGGGGCGCGGTGTCGGGAAGCAACCGCGCCAGCGGCCAGGCCAGCGCCACCACCGCGAACATCAACGCCAATAGCCATTGCCCCGTGGCGCGGATCGCCACGTCGCTTTGCCGGTCGTACGCGGCATCCAGCCACGCAAGCGCCTCGGCGCGGCCCGCGCGGCTGTGCAGCACCGCGACATGCTCGGCCCATGGCGCGACGACCGCTCGGCGCACCACGCCGCCCGCGCGCACCGTGTCGCCCTCGCTCGCGCCCGGCTCGACCATCGCCACGGCGTCACGGGCGAAGTCGCGCAGCCCCGGCTCCCACGCGCCGGAAATCAGCAGCAGGTTTTCGGGCGCGGTCGCGGTGACAGCCTTGGAAAATGCCGAGATCGCCACGAGCGGGCCGATCCGGTCGTCGTCAATCGCGGCGCGGATGATGATATCGGTCGCCATGGAATGGCCCAGCAGCGCGACGTCGCCGTCCCAGTCCTCGGCGCCCTGCGCGGCGCGTGCGACGGCCAGCGCCTGCTCGACCAGCATCCGCGTGGTGCCATCAAGGCTGTCCACGTCGCCCGACATTGGCTGCGGATGCCGCCCGTGCCCCTCGAAGTCGAAGGCCCAGACGCGATACCCCGCGCGCGCCAGATCGGTGCTGTAGGCCTGCATCATCTGCCGCGACCCGGCAAAACCATGCGCCACGACCACCACCGGACCCTCCGCCCCGGGTTCGGCATAGCGCGTCACCGGCGTCTCGCCCACGCTGCGCACCGAGACCTCCAGCCCCGCGCGCTGGCGCTCCAGCTGCCAGATGGCCGCACAGGCCAGTGCCACCGCGAGGATGGTCGCCACGATTGTGCTGACCCCGGACATACCCCTTGGACGGCTCATTCGGGAATCACCTCTTCCGTGTCACACGGGAAAACCCAGCACATGAAACTCGTGGCCTCTGCCACGGCAGAGGCATAGGTTTCCGAAAAACCGGGCAACTCTGGCACATATTCCCTCGCGCTGTTCCACGCCTCGGCCGGGCTTTCGCGAACTCTCTGCCAGACCTCGGCGCGATCGGGGACCTCCATGCCGCATACCTCGGATCCATCGATTGCGCGCTCCGGGTTGAAAGCAAGATCGAGCTCACGAAGGTCTTTCATCATCTCGCAGGAATCTCTTAGCTCCCATGCTGTTGCTCCGACGATCACTCCGATCCCGACAACTGGCAAAGCCTCGGCGAAAACGGTCGCGACATTTCTGCTGGATGCGATCGTCACGCGCTTGGCAAGCCTTTGACTGGTATCCCCGACGGCGTTTCTTGCAAGCTGATCTTTGCCCCGATACGTCACACGCGGGTTGGCAAGCTCGCGTCTGAGAGAGCGGTTTTCATCGTTCAATGCGCGAACGCGGTTCCGGACGACACCGACTTCCCTATTCAGACGATTGTTTTGATCTGCCAAAGTGACGTTTCGGGCATTCAGATCATCCAACTTTCCACGGTGTCCCGCCCTGACCGTTCTAGGACCGGCAACCGCCTCAACCACGCTGGAGAGGGCCGAAAACACCCCCGAGAAAGTCACACTGGCAAGGCTGAGCGCGAGTGAAGCAACCGCAATTAAGGTCAGAACGCCTTTTGAAACAGAAAGCAGAAGGGTGATCGGCAGGAACACAAACTTTGCAACTCGCTTCATTGGCTCACTCGTGTCTTTTGAAAGGGATTTCCATTACCCCTGATCCGATCCACGCGGCCGGTAGAGGGGCAGCACGCGGGCCTCATGCAGTCCGCCGAGATAGGCGAAGGCGTGACCGGACGCGGCACACAGATCGTCGATGGCCAGCGCGCCGAACTGGAAGAACCCTTCCCCGAGGCTGTCCTGCCTTGCGGCAAAGATCAGCCGCCCGATGCCGGCCCAGCGCATCGCGGCAAGGCACATCTCGCAGGGCTGGCAAGAGGCGATCAGCGTGTGCCCCGACAGGTCCGGGCGGCCAAGCAGGCGGCCCGCCTCGGCGATGGCCGCGATCTCGGCATGGCGGCTGGGATCATGGGTCTGCGCCACGTCGTTGCGGGCGCGGCAGATCTCGGTCTCGCCGTCCATCACCGCGGCGGTGAATTGCGGCGCGCCGCCGGCCTCGGCAAGCGCCAGCGCCCAGTCGCAGATTTCGGCCATCACGCGGCATTCGGCCGCGGTCGGGGTCACGGCGTCGGGCACCGGCGTCACGCGCGCGCCGTGTCCATCAGGCGGCGCATCTCGGCGATCGCGGGGCCCAGCCCGCGAAAGATCGCCTCGCCGATCAGGAAATGCCCGATATTGAGCTCGCGGATCTCGGGAAAGGCGGCGATGGCCTGCACCGTGTCGTAGGTCAGACCGTGGCCCGCATGCACCTCGAGGCCAAGATCGTGCGCATAGCCCGTCATCTCGCGCAGGGCGTCGAACTCGCGGTCGCGGGTGGCGGCATCCCCCTCGGCATGGGCGTCGCAATAACCGCCGGTATGCAGCTCGATCACCTCTGCTCCCACGCGGCATGCAGCGTCGATCTGCGCGCGGTCGGCGGCGATGAACAGCGACACGCGGGCGCCCGCCTCGCGCAGCGGCGCGATGTACCGGCCCAGCCGTCCCTCGTCGCGCACCACGTCGAGCCCGCCCTCGGTGGTGCGCTCGGCGCGTTTTTCGGGCACGAGGCAGACGGCATGCGGGCGGTGGCGCAGCGCGATCTCCTGCATCTCGTCGGTCGCGGCCATCTCGAAGTTCAGCGGCACCGAAAGCGTGGCGACCAGCCGTTCGATATCCGCGTCCACGATGTGCCGGCGATCCTCGCGCAGATGCGCGGTGATGCCGTCGCAGCCCGCCTCTTCGGCGAGGCGCGCGGCGCGCACCGGATCGGGAACGCAACCGCCGCGCGCGTTGCGCACCGTCGCCACGTGATCGATATTCACGCCAAGGCGCAGTTTTTCACCCGAAGACATCGGCCATTCCCCCATTGAAGCCCGGCTACAAGCTAGCCCCCTTTTCCGGGTTCGTCAGCCTCCCGCGTCGCTTTTTCGCTTTGGGGCTTCTTTTCCTTCATCGCCGCCCACTTGGCCCTCAGCAGCCCGCGGCGGCGGTTCTGATAGGCGGTGATCACCGGCAGGCTGATGTAATAGGCCGCAACGGCGGCCACGATCCCGGGCAGGATGCCGCCGATCATGTAGGGCAGGAACACCTCGTCGTAGAACAGCGCAAGGTGGCTCCAGTCCGCACCGCGCTCGGTGAACAGCGACAACAGGTTGCGCCAAAGGTCCTCGCCGGCATCGACGAACTTGCCCCCCAGCGAGCGGTTGAGCTCGTCCTCGCCCAGCCGCGAGCGGCCGAGGATCGCGTAACCCGACTGCAAGGAGATCACCCCGATCGGCACGTAGGTCAGCGGGTTGCCCACGAAGGTGCCCAGAAGAGCGGCCACGATATTGCCGCGCAGCACCAGTGCAAGCACGGCGGCGATCACGAAATGCAGCCCGTAGAACGGCGTGAACACGGTAAAGACCCCGGCCATGATCCCGCGCGCGATGCGCGGCGGCGGGTCGGGCAGGCGGTGAAGGCGGTGTTTCACATAGGTCGCCGCCCGCGTCCAGCCGCCGCGCGGCCAGAAGAAATCTGCGATCACCTTCCAGAAGGGTCGCCTGTCTCGACGTCTGAAAACCACCAGCGCGGCTCCTAGGGTTTCTGGCTCAGCCCCGGGCCGGATCGGGACGGATCGCGATATCGGTCGGCCGAGGCCACGTCACTCTCTGCGTCCAGCGCCGACAGGATGCCGTGCAGATGTTCCACGTCCCGCAACTGCAGATCCACGAGCAGGCGGTAGAAATCCGGTTTCCGGTCAACGAAGGTCAGGTCGGAGATATTGGCCTTCTGCTCGCCGATCAAGGTGCAAATCCGCCCCAGCACCCCGGCATCGTTGCCGATGGTGATATCGAGCGTCGCGTCATAGACCGGCGGGTGCGTGCCGGTATGCCAGTGCAGGTCGAGCCAGCGTTCGGGCTGACCATCATACCGCGACAGGGTCTCGCAGTCGATGGCATGCACGACCACGCCGCGCCCGCGATAGGTGATGCCGACGATGCGCTCGCCCGGCAGCGGCTGGCAGCAGCGCGCGCGCTCGAAACTCTGATCCGCCTCCAGCCCGATCACCGCACGCTCGCGCGCCACCTCGTCGGCCGCACCGGGGGCAAGATCGGGATAGACCGCGTTCAGCACCTGCTGCGCGGTCAGTTCGGCGCTGCCCATGCGCGCGCGCACCTCGTCGGCATCCTTCAGGCGCAGGGTGCGCGCCGCGGTCTCCAGCGCCTTGTCGGTGGCCTTCTTGCCGACATGCTCGAAGGCCGAGCGCGCCAGTTCGCGCCCCAGCTTGACATAGCGCCCGCGATCCAGCTCGCGCAGCGCCCGGCGGATGGCGGCGCGCGCCTTGCCGGTGGTCGCGATATCCAGCCAGGTGGCCTGCGGCGTCTGTCCGTCGGCGGTGATCACCTCGACCGACTGGCCGTTCTTCAGCCGCGTCCAGAGCGGCACACGCATGCCGTCGACCTTGGCGCCCACCGTCGCATGCCCGATCCGGGTGTGGATGGCATAGGCGAAATCGATCGGCGTCGCGCCGCGCGGCAGCTTTATGACGTCGCCCTTGGGGGTGAAGCAGAACACCTTGTCGGCATACATCTCCAGCTTGACGGCCTCGAGGAAATCCACGTGATCCTCCTCGGCGTCGAACTGCTCGCTGACGGTCGACAGCCACTTGGCGGGATCGACGGCGAACGGGTTCTCGGCGCGCACCCCGTCGCGGTAGGACCAGTGCGCTGCGACGCCGGTCTCGGCGACCTCGTGCATGGCCTGCGTGCGGATCTGCACCTCGACGCGCTTGCCGTCGCGCCCCGACACCGTGGTGTGGATCGATCGGTAGCCGTTCGATTTCGGCTGGCTGATGTAATCCTTGAACCGCCCCGGCACCGCGCGCCAGCGCTGGTGGATGGCCCCCAGCGTGCGGTAGCAGTCATCCTCGGACCGGGTGATCACGCGAAAGCCGTAGATGTCCGACAGCCGCGAGAACCCCATTTCCTTTTCCTCCATCTTGCGCCAGATGGAGTGCGGTTTCTTGGCCCGCCCGAACACGTCGGCCTCGATGCCGGCGCGGTCCAGTTCGCGGCGCATGTCGCCCGTGATGCGTTCGACCACATCGCCGGTCTCGCGCTGCAGGGTGATGAAGCGGCGAATGATCGACGCCCGCGCCTCGGGGTTGAGCACCCGGAACGCGAGATCCTCGAGTTCCTCGCGCATCCACTGCATGCCCATGCGGCCCGCCAGCGGCGCGTAGATGTCCATCGTCTCGCGCGCCTTCTGAGCCTGCTTGTCGGGGCGCATCGCCTTGATCGTGCGCATGTTGTGCAGCCGGTCGGCCAGCTTCACCAGGATCACCCGCAGATCCTTCGACATCGCCATGAACAGCTTGCGGAAATTCTCGGCCTGCTTGGTCTCGGTATTGGACAATTGCAGGTTGGTCAGCTTGGTCACGCCGTTGACCAGGTCGGCGATCTCGCGGCCGAACCGCTCTTCGACGATGCGGTAATTCGCCTTGGTGTCCTCGATCGTGTCATGCAGCAGCGCCGTGATGATCGTGGCGTCATCCAGCTGCTGCTCGGTCAGGATCGCGGCCACCGCGACGGGATGCGTGAAATAGGGCTCGCCCGAATGCCGCTGCTGCCCGGCATGCATGCCGAGGCCGAACTCGTAGGCCTGCCGGATCAGCGCGGCATCCGTGCGCGGGTTGTACTGGCGCACCAATGCGATGAGGTCGTCCGCCGCGATCATCCCATGTGCATCGGGGTTGCCTCCAGGGCCGGGCCTAGCCCTGGCCTTGCGCTTCCATCAGCGCGCGCAGCAGCTTCTCCTCGGACATGTCGTCGGCCTCGGGCTTGTCGGTCTCGCCGCCCATCAGCAGCGCCATGGAATCGTCTTCCGGCTCGTCGACCTCGATCTGCGTCTGGTTCGACTGGATCAGCCGCTCGTGCAGCTCGTCGGCGGATTGCGTCTCTTCGGCGATCTCGCGCAAGGCGACGACCGGGTTCTTGTCGTTGTCGCGGTCCACGGTCAGCGGGGCCCCCGACGCGATCTCGCGCGAGCGATGGGCCGCCAGCATGACCAGCTCAAACCGGTTCGGAACCTTGTCAACGCAATCTTCGGTTGTAACGCGCGCCATTATGCCTCCGGCAGGGTCTCTGGGGTAAAACGCTGAGATAGAAGACGAGGGCGCGATTTACAAGGGCGAATCAGGTGGCGACCACGCTTTCGACATCGCCGCGCGGCAGGGCGTCCAGCATCTCGCGCACGCTTCGGCCCAGCACCGGGTGGCGCCAATCCGGCGCGATCTCGGCCAGCGGCACCAGCACGAAGGCCCGGTCCTGCAGCCGCGGATGCGGCAGGATCAGCCTGTCGGGGGCCTGCCGGCGTTGCGCATCCACGTCCAGCCGGTACCAATGCCGGAACGTGGCCGCATCGGGCCACACCGAATCCTCGACCGCGATCAGGTCCAGATCCAGCGTGCGCCGGCCCCAGCGCACCGTCCGCGCCCGCCCGAACTCCGCCTCTACGGCGTGCAGCCGCGCCAGCACATCCTCGGGCGGGCCCGGCATCCGCAGCGCTGCGGCGGCATTGATGAAATCCGGCCCGCTTCCGGGCGGAAAGGCCGGCGTCCGGTAAAGCCGGCTCACCGCCTCGATTCGTCCCGCATCCGCATCGAGGCGCTGCACCGCCGCGTGTACCGTCCGCGCGGGACAACCCTCGCGCGAAGCGATGTTCGCTCCGATTGCAATCAAGGAAAGTTGATGCGACGTCATGGCAATGTTGCGCTCATCTTGGGGGGGATCCACTTGCCAAGTTTCCCGGCTCAGCCTAGATCGTTAACAAATCGTTGTCATGCCGTCACATTGAACCTCTCACTCACCCTTGCATGACGACATTGTTCAGAAAGGCATTGAACCATGTTTTACAAAGACGACCGCCTCGCCCTCTTCATCGACGGGTCGAATCTCTACGCCGCCGGCAAGGCCCTTGGCTTCGACATCGACTACAAGTTGCTGCGCTCGGAATTCATGCGCCGTGGCAAGCTGTTGCGCGCCTTCTACTACACCGCCCTCCTGGACAGCGACGAGTATTCGCCGATCCGCCCGCTGGTCGACTGGCTGCATTACAACGGCTACACCATGGTCACCAAGACCGCCAAGGAGTACACCGACAGCCAAGGCCGTCGCAAGGTCAAGGGCAACATGGATATCGAGCTGGCGGTCGACGCGATGGAGCTGGCGCAGCGGATCGACCACGCCGTGCTCTTCTCCGGTGACGGCGATTTCCGGCCGCTGGTCGAAAGCCTGCAGCGCCAGGGCGTGCGCGTCTCGGTGGTCTCGACGATCCGCAGCCAGCCGCCGATGATCTCGGACGAGCTGCGCCGCCAGGCCGACAACTATATCGAGCTCGCGGATCTCAAGGAGGTCATCGGCCGCCCCCCGCGCGAGCAGCAGTCCGAGAATCGCGAGGCGTATGCCACGCAGGAATGACGTGCGGGGCATCCGCCGCCACGTGACCGGCTGAGCCCGCCCCGCGATGGATTTCTCGGATGCGGGCGTGCTCGGCCAGATCGCGGGGCTGTTCCTCGCGGCCTTCGGCGCGGCGACCCTGCTGCCCTTCCAGTCAGAGGTGGTGTTCGTCGGCCTGCAGGTCGCCGGCACCCTTCCGCTTGCGGCGCTGGTCGTGGTGGCCAGCATCGGCAACACGCTTGGCGCGGTGGTCAATTACGCGATGGGCCGCGGAATAGAACGGTTCCGCACCCGCCGCTGGTTTCCCGTCAACGCCGCCCAACTGGCCCGCGCGCAGCGCTGGTACGCGAAATACGGCGTCTGGACATTGCTGCTCAGCTGGGCGCCCCTGGGCGACCCGATCACGGTGGTCGCGGGCGTCATGCGCACACCCGTCTGGGTGTTCCTGCTGCTGGTCACGCTGGCCAAGACCGGCCGTTTCGCCGTCCTCGGCTGGCTGACGGCCCAAGCCACGGGCTGAACCGAAGGCCCGCCAACCGCGCACGCTCCCTTTACGCGCGGCGCCGTCTGGCTTACCTCTGCCATCAGCAGGAGACGTGACATGACCAAGCCCCCCCTCACCCTCTACCTCGCGGCCCCGCGCGGCTTTTGCGCCGGCGTCGACCGTGCCATCAAGATCGTGGAAATGGCGCTCGCCAGATGGGGCGCCCCCGTCTACGTCCGCCACGAGATCGTGCATAACCGATACGTGGTCGAGGACCTGCGCGCCAAGGGCGCCGTCTTCGTCGAGGAACTTGACGATTGCCCCGACGACCGGCCGGTGATCTTCTCGGCGCATGGCGTCCCCAAGGCGGTCCCCGCCGAGGCGGCATCGCGCGAGATGCTCTATGTCGACGCCACCTGCCCGCTGGTCAGCAAGGTCCATGTCGAGGCAGAGCGTCACTCCGAGGCCGGGCTGCAGATCGTGATGATCGGCCATGCCGGCCATCCCGAAACCGTGGGGACGATGGGCCAATTGCCGGATGGCGAGGTGCTGCTGGTGGAAACCCGCGACGACGTGGCCACGCTCGACGTGCGCGATGCCGAAAAGCTCGCCTTCGTGACCCAGACGACGCTGTCGGTCGACGACACCGCGGACATCGTCGCGGCCCTCACCGCCCGCTTTCCCGCCATTGTCGGCCCCCGCAAGGAAGACATCTGCTACGCCACCACCAACCGGCAGGAGGCGGTCAAGGCGATGGCGCCGAAGATCGACGCGCTTCTGGTGGTCGGCGCGCCCAATTCCTCGAACTCCAAACGTCTGGTCGAGGTCGGCGCGCGCGCCGGCTGCCCCTACGCGCAACTGGTGCAGCGCGCCACCGATATCGACTGGCGCGCCCTCGACGGCGTGCGGGCCTTGGGCGTCACCGCCGGCGCCTCGGCCCCCGAGGTTCTGGTGAACGAGGTGATCGACGCCTTCCGCGCCCGCTACGAGGTCACTGTCGAGACCGTCGAAACCGCGACCGAGAATGTCGAATTCAAGGTGCCCAGGGCCTTGCGCGAACCGGCCTGAGGGTTTGATCTTGCAAAAAATACTCACCTTCCGACGCCGCGGCAGGACCTGACCCCGGATGCTGAGCACGATCCCCCGCGCCCCGCTGTTCCTTGGCCTTGCCGGTCTGCTGCCCTTCCTCTGGGGCGCGCTGACGGTGCTTCTGCCCGATCTCGCGCTCTGGACCGTTCAGACCATCGGCCCGCGCTTCGCGGGGCCTTACGTGATGCTGTTTTACGGCGCGGTGATCCTCTCGTTCATGTCCGGCGTGCTCTGGGGTTTTGCCACCCGCGCCCGCGGCTCGCTGGCCACGACGGGCTACGTGCTGTCGGTGATCCCGGCGCTCTGGGCGTTCTTCATGACCGGCGGCGGGCCGGTATCGGCGGGGGTCAACCTGATCTTCGGCTTCGTGGGGCTTCTCGGGCTCGACTGGCACTTCGCCCGTCACGATCTCGCACCGCATTGGTGGCTGCGGCTGCGCGCCCTGCTGACGGTGGTGGTGATCGCCTGCCTCGCGGTCGGGGTGCTGGCCTGATGCCCGATCTCGTCGCCTATACCGACGGCGCGTGTTCCGGCAATCCCGGCCCCGGCGGCTGGGGCGTGCTGATGCATGCCACGGATGGCGGCAGGATCGTCAAGGAACGCGCGCTTTCGGGCGGCGAGGCCGCGACCACCAACAACCGGATGGAACTGATGGCGGCGATCAGCGCGCTCGAGGCCCTGACCAAGCCCTCGGCGATCACCATCGTCACCGACAGCGCCTACGTCAAGAACGGCGTCACTGCCTGGATCCATGGCTGGAAACGCAACGGCTGGAAGACCTCCGCGAAGAAACCGGTGAAGAATGTCGAGCTGTGGCAGCGTCTGGATGCCGCCCAGCAGCGCCACGACGTGACCTGGGCCTGGGTCAAGGGCCATGCCGGGCACCCGGAAAACGAACGCGCCGACGAGCTGGCCCGCGCCGGCATGGCGCCCTTCAAGCCGGGCAAGACGCGGGCATGACCACCCCCTTCGCGCTCGATCTCGTGGCGGTGCTGATCTTCGCGCTCACCGGCGCGCTCAGCGCCAGCCGCGCGCAGCTCGACATCGTCGGCTTCCTGTTCCTCGCCTGTCTCACGGCGATGGGCGGCGGCACGGCGCGCGACCTGCTGCTCGACCGCAACCCGGTCTTCTGGCTCGACACGCCCGCCTATGTCGGCGTCGCCTGCGCGGCGGCGCTTGTCGTGTTCTTCACGGCGCATCTGCTGGAAAGCCGGGCGCGGGGGCTTTTATGGCTGGACGCCGCGGCGCTGGCCATCGCCACCTCGGCCGGCGTCGCCATCGCGGCGGATGTCGACCGCTCGCCCGTGGTGCTGGTGATCATGGGCGTGCTCACCGGCACCCTCGGCGGCCTGCTGCGCGACGTCGTCACGCGCGAGGTGCCGCTGGTGCTGCGCGCCGGCGAGCTCTACGTCGCCGCCGCCTTCGCCGGCGCGTTGGCGGGCGTCGCGTCGATGCAGGTCACCCCCGACCCGATCCTGCCGGCACTGATCGGCGCCGGCACCACCTTCGCGCTGCGCGCAGGATCACTCGCCTTCGGCTGGCGGCTGCCGGTCTACCG
Organism: Roseovarius sp. D22-M7; assembly: GCF_037083785.1. Classification (NCBI taxonomy): domain Bacteria; kingdom Pseudomonadati; phylum Pseudomonadota; class Alphaproteobacteria; order Rhodobacterales; family Roseobacteraceae; genus Roseovarius; species Roseovarius sp. D22-M7. The sequence continues at coordinate 20,091 of NZ_JBAPKY010000009.1, read as the reverse complement.
CGCGCGCCCGCCCCGCAGCTGACCCTCTCACTCCAACCGCATGCCGCGTGGCAGCGCCATGCCGCGCAGCACCTCGGCGGCGCCTTGGGCCCCACGCCCGGCGCGCTGCAGGCGCAGGATCCGCACGGCATCCTGCCCGCAGGCCACGCTCAGTGCGTCGTCGAGGATCTCGCCCGGCGCGCCCTCTCCCGTCACCAGTTCCGAGCCGAGGATCTTCACCCGCTCGCCCCCGGCCAGACACCAGGCGCCGGGAAAGGGCGCGAGGCCCCGGATCTGCCGGTCCACCTCCGCGGCCGGCTTGGTCCAGTCGATCCGCGCCTCCGCCTTGTCGATCTTGGCGGCATGGGTGACGCCCAGCCCGGGCTGCGGCTCGGCGCGCAGGCTGTCCAGCCGCCCAAGCGCCTCGACGACCAGCTCCGCCCCCATCGCCGACAGCCGGTCATGCAGGTCTCCGGCGGTGTCGCGCGGTCCGATCGGCGTGGCCGCGCGCAACAGCACCGGCCCGGTATCGAGGCCCGGCTCCATGCGCATGATGCACACACCGGTCTCGTCGTCCCCGGCCATGATCGCGCGCTGGATGGGCGCCGCCCCGCGCCAGCGCGGCAACAGGCTGGCATGGATGTTCAGGCAGCCATTCCGTGGTGCCTCCAGCACCGCCCGCGGCAGGATCAGGCCGTACGCCACCACCACCGCCACATCCGCGCCCCATGCGGCGAACTCGGCCTGCGCGCCCGCATCTCTCAGGCTCTCGGGGTGACGCACCGGCAGCCCCAGCGCCTCGGCCCGCGCCTGTACCGGGCTCGGACGGTCCCGCTTGCCCCGCCCCGCCGGGCGCGGCGGCTGGCAATAGATCGCCGGCACCTCGTGGCCCGCCGCGATCACCGCGTCGAGCACCGGCACCGAGAACTCGGGCGTTCCCATGAAGATCACGCGCATCAAGATCCTTCATCTTTCCAGAAATACTCAAGACCCGACCGCGCGACCGGCGCCACCGCCGGCGGATCACGCGCGGGCCTGCTCCCGCTTCAGCTTCTGCATCTTGCGGGTGATCATCTGCCGGCGCATCGCGCCGAGATGATCGATGAACAGCTTGCCGTTCAGATGGTCGATCTCGTGCTGCACGCAGGTCGCCCACAGCCCGTCGAACGTCTCGAAGCGTTCCTGTCCGTCGCGGTCGATCCAGGCCACGTCCACCGCCTCGGGCCGCGTCACCTCGGCGAACTGCTCGGGGATCGACAGGCAGCCCTCCTCGTAGGTCGCCACCTCGTCCGAGGCGGCCTTGATCTCCGGGTTGAACATCACCAGCGGGCGCGGCGCGGCGCCCTCGTCCTTGACGCAATCCATCACGATCAGCCGGCGCAACACCCCCACCTGCGGCGCCGCCAGCCCGATGCCCGGCGCGTCGTACATGGTTTCCAGCATGTCGTCGGCGAGGCGGCGCAGATCGTCACTCAGATCTGGCACCGGCGCGCAGACCTTCTTCAGGCGCGGATCGGGGTGGATGAGGATCGGGCGTTTCATGGCGCTTGATCTAGGACATCGCCCCGCGTTCCGCAACGGTCTTGCACATGGTCTTGCACCCGCGGCCCAAACCTCTAGCCTGCGGCCCGAACACCCTTGGGGAGACATCCATGAATTTCGACGAGATCATCGACCGCCGCGGGACCGGCAGCACCAAGTGGGACAGGATGCAGGCCTATGGCGGCGTGCCGCCCGAGGACGGCCTGCCGATGTGGGTCGCCGACATGGATTTCCGGGCGGCCGATGTCCTGCAGGACGCGATGCGGGATCTCGTCGCGCAAGCCAATTACGGCTATTTCACCGGCGACGCCGAGATGAACGAGGCGGTCGCGTGGTGGATGACGGAACGCCACGGATGGCACGCGGATCCCGCCCACATGTCCAGCACCGCGGGGCTCGGCCATGCCATCGCGCTGATCCTCGAAACCTATACCGATCCCGGCGACGAGGTGATCATCTTCACCCCCGTCTATCACGAGTTCACGCACAAGATCGAACTGGCCGGGCGCGTCGTGCACGAATCGCCGCTGGCGATCCGCGACGGCATGTACCACATGGATCTCGACACGCTCGAGGCGGGGCTCACGGGGCGCGAAAAGATGATGCTCATCTCGTCACCGCACAACCCCGCCGGCCGCATCTGGACGCGGCAGGAATTGCGCCAGCTCGCCGATCTCTGCGCACGGCACGACCTGCTGATGATCGCCGACGAGATCCACCACGACCTCGTCTTTCCCGGTCAGACCTTCACGTCCTTCCTCAACGCGGCGCCCGAGGCCTCGGATCGGACCTTCATGCTCACGGCGGCGTCGAAGACCTTCAACACCGCCGGCGCGCGGGTCGGCACGGTCACCATCCCCAACCCCGACCTGCGCGCGCGATTCCAAAGGGCGCTGCAGGTCCACCAGACCCAGCCCAATCTTCTCGGGGTCGAGTTGACGCGCGCCGCCTACTCGCCCCGCGGCGCGGCCTGGGTGGATGCGCTCGTCGCCTATCTCGAGGCCAATCACAGGCTGTTCCTCGATGGCGTGGCACAGATCCCCGGCCTGAAGGCGATGCCGATGCAATCGACCTATCTCGCATGGGTCGACTTCGCCGATACCGGCATGGAGATGGCAGAGGTTCTGCGCCGCGTGCACGAGGATGCGCGCCTCGTCCCCTCGGTCGGCACACCTTTCGGCACCGGGGGCGAGACCTTCCTGCGCTTCAACCTCGGCACCCCGCGCGCCCGCGTCGCCGAGGCGATCGACCGGTTGCAGACCGCCTTCGCGGATCTGCAATAACCGGGGGGCGTCTGGGAAGACAGCGCCATCGCCCGTCCGCGGGCAGGCGATCCCACGTTCGAGATGCTCACTTTATCTCGGCCAAAACGAGAAAACTGAGATCGATGCGCTGACTTCAACAAATCGCCTGTACGTCACGCCGAAGGCGTGCCGATATGACATGGCGCACCTCCGGTGCGACGGGGCGGACACGCGAAGGCGCGGCGAGGCTCCGCGCCGCGTATCGCGCCGGGGCTTTAGCCCGGATCGACGCTCGGCCGATCACACCTTCTCCTGCGTATACTTCCGCAACTCCGCCCGCGCGACCTGCCGCCGGTGCACCGCGTCCGGCCCGTCGGCCAGCCGCAGGGTACGCAGATGCGTCCACATCGCGGCCAGCGGCACGTCCTGCGAAATCCCCTGCGCGCCGAACATCTGCACCGCCTCGTCGACCACCTTCAGCGCCACTCGCGGGGCGGCGACCTTGATCTGGCTGATCCACGGGGCGGCGGCGCGCGCATCGCCCCGGTCCATCATCCACGCCGCCTTGAGACACAGCAGCCGCACCTGCTCGATCTCCATGCGGCACTCGGCGATGATGTCGTAATTCGCCCCAAGCTGCGCCAACGGCTTGCCGAAGGCCTCGCGCGCAAGGCTGCGTTTGCACATCATCTCCAGCGCCGCCTCGGCCTGCCCGATGGCGCGCATGCAGTGATGGATGCGCCCGGGTCCCAGCCGCCCCTGCGCGATCTCGAACCCGCGCCCCTCGCCCAGAAGCAGGTTCTCGGCCGGCACGCGCACATCCGTGAACCGGATATGCATGTGCCCGTGCGGCGCGTCGTCATGGCCGTAAACCTGCATCGGGCGCAGTTTCTCGATCCCGGGCATGTCGGCGGGCACCACGATCATCGAATGCCGCTGATGCTTGGGCGCCTCGTCGCCGCCGGTCCTCACCAACACGATATAGACCGCACAGCGCGGATCGCCGGCCCCGGTCGCCCACCATTTCTCGCCGTTCAGGAGATAGGCGTCGCCGTCACGCCGGCAGGACATGGCGATATTGGTGGCATCGGAACTGGCGACATCCGGCTCGGTCATCAGGTAGGCCGACCGGATCTCGCCGGACAGCAGCGGCGCCAGCCAGCGCGCCTTCATCGCCTCGGTGCCGTAGCGCTCGAACACCTCCATGTTGCCGGTGTCAGGCGCGTTGCAGTTGAACACCTCGGCGGCCATCGGCGTGCGGCCCATCTCCTCGGCGAAATACGCGTATTCGACCGTGCTCAGGCCCAGCCCGCGGTCGCTGTCGGTCAGCCAGAAATTCCACAGACCCTCGGCCTTGGCGCGCGTCTTGAGTCCGTCGAGGATCTCGGCCTGCCGGGCCGTGTACTGCCAACGGTCGCCCTTGCCGATCTCGGCGTGATAGGCGGCCTCCATCGGCATGATCTCGTCGCGCACCATCGCCGCCACCCGCGCCAGCAGCGCGCGCGTCTCGTCGCGCATCCCAAGGTTCATCTCCATCCCGGCCTCCCTCTCGCCGTGCCCCGCCGCACCTCAGCACGCGGCCCGCGCGCCTTCAAGCAGGCTTTGCGTACGCAACCCGCATACTGCGTGTACGCGTTGTACACTAACGCTCCAGCCAGTGGCGCACCGCCGCCTCGAACTCGCGCGGCTTCTCGGCATGCAGCCAATGCCCCGCGCCGGGGATCTTGGCGAACTGCGCCCGCGGGAACAGCGCCTTGATCCGGGCGCGGTATTCGGGTCGCACATAGTTCGATTCCGCGCCGGAGAGGAACATCACCTTCCCCTCGTAACGCGCTGTCATCTCGGGGAATCCCAGGATCTCGGGCATCTCGCGCGCCAGGGTGTCGAGGTTGAGAAGCCAGCGTTTTTCCCGCACATCCAGAGATTGCAGGAAGAACGGCACGAGGTCGGGATTGTCGATCATCTCAAGCAGTTGCGCCCCGGCATCCGACCGCTTGCTCACCAGCCCCAGATCGACCGATTGCATCGCCTCGATATACTGCATCTGGTTGTTGTCATAGGGGACGGGCGCGATATCTGCCACGATCAGCCGGTTGACCAGTTCGGGCCGCGTCAACGCCAGAACCATTCCCGCCTTGCCGCCCATGGAATGGCCCAGCACGTCACAAGGCCCCTCGAGCCCCTCGATCACCTCGGCCAGATCCCCCGCCAGATCCGCATAGGAATGTGTTTCAAACCAAGGACTTGCGCCGTGATTGCGCAAGTCGACCGCGACGACGCGACGGCTATCCGACAGCCGTTTCGCGATCACCCCCCAGTTCCGGGCAGAGCCGTAAAGCCCGTGCACGATCACCAGCCCCGGACGCTCCGTCGGTACACCATGATGGATGCAATTCAACATGATCTGCGGTATACCCTGCCCAAAATGCCATGACCAGCCCCCGGCGCAGGGTCAAGGCCCACATAAAGGCGACATGAAGACGGCCACGTAAATGATTGATCCGAATGCCTTTCAATCCCGCATCACGATGCTGCAATCGGCCCTGTCCGGGAAGATGCGGGCGCGCGGCGCAACACTCGAACAGCAACTGCGCCGCGTCTCGCACCGCCTTCCCCGCCGCCAGCGCCGCGCCGCCGCAACGATCCTCGGCGCGCAGGACTGGATGGCCCATCCCAAACTCGCCCGCATTCTGGATTTTTCCAATGTAAACAACGCATTCTCGGACCTGACGGCGTATCTCGACAGGATCGATCCGTCGGAAGAGCGAAAGACCGCCCTGCTGCACCTCGCCGCCGTTATCGTGCTCCGCCTCGCGATGCTCGCCGTTCTGATCTATGCGCTGATCCAGTGGCGCGGTTTGGTGTAAGAAGCGCGTTCAACTATTGGGTCCGAAATAATAAAAACCCGCGCGACGCATAGGCCGCACGGGGTTTCTTTCGAGCGTCGAAATACCTCAAAGGTCGGGATAGATCGGGAAACGCGCGCACAGCGCCTCGACCTCGGACCGCACCTTTTCCTCGACCGCGCCATTGCGGTCCTCGCCGTTGGCGGCCAACCCGTCGACCACCTCGATGATCCAGTCGGCGATCTGCCGGAACTCCGCCTCGGCGAAGCCGCGTGTCGTCGCCGCCGGCGACCCAAGGCGTATGCCACTGGTAACAGTGGGTTTTTCAGGATCGAAGGGCACGCCATTCTTGTTGCAGGTGATGTGCGCGCGACCCAATGCCTTCTCTGTGGCGTTGCCCTTGACGCCCTTTGGCCGCAGATCGACCAGCAGCACATGCGTGTCCGTGCCATGCGTCACCGTGTCCAGCCCGCCCTTGATCAACTGGTCCGACAGCGCCTGCGCGTTCCGGATCACCTGCTTGGTGTAGGCCTTGAAATCCGGATGCAACGCCTCTCCGAAGGCCACCGCCTTGGCGGCGATGACGTGCATCAGCGGGCCACCCTGGATACCGGGGAAGATGGCCGAGTTGAATTTCTTCGCCAGCGCCTCGTCATTCGTCAGGATCATGCCACCGCGCGGCCCGCGCAGCGTCTTGTGCGTCGTCGTGGTCGCGACATGGGCATGCGGGAAGGGCGACGGATATTCCTCCGCCGCCACCAGCCCGGCGAAATGTGCCATGTCCACAAGCAGATAGGCGCCGACACTGTCGGCAATTTGACGCATCCGCGCGAAATCGATCTGGCGCGGAATGGCCGACCCGCCGGCGATGATCATCTTGGGCTTGTGCTCGGTCGCGAGCGTCTGGACCTCGTCGTAATCGATCAGGTTGTCGTCGCGCCGCACCCCGTATTGCACCGCGTTGAACCACTTGCCCGACTGGTTGGGTGCCGCGCCATGGGTCAGGTGCCCGCCGGCGTCGAGGCTCATCCCGAGGATGGTGTCGCCGGGCGTCAGCAGCGCCGTGAAGACGCCCTGATTGGCTTGCGAGCCGGAGTTGGGCTGCACGTTGGCATAGCCGCAATCGAACAGCCGGCAGGCCCGCTCTATCGCGACATTTTCCGCGATATCAACGAATTGGCACCCACCGTAATAGCGCCGGCCGGGATAACCCTCGGCGTATTTGTTGGTCATAACGCTGCCTTGCGCTTCCATCACGGCAGCCGATGTGATGTTCTCGCTCGCGATCAGCTCGATCTCGTTGCGCTGGCGGCCGAGCTCCTGTCGGATCGCGCCGGCAATCTCCGGATCGCGCGACGCGAGGTCGCCTGTAAAGAATTCCTGAGAGACCAAAGGCTGGTTTCCGTCATGTGGCATGAGACAACTCCTGCGGATATCGAATGAAAAGTACGTATCTTAAAATCGGCTGAAGGGAAAGATTGTAAAGCGACGAATTCAACCCCCGCACCGGCACGGCTGGTCTCGGGACGAAAACTGTGCTTCGGTCGAGGCAAGACAGCCCATTTCAGGACAGGATCCCGGCATGAGCCGAAAGATCGCATTCGCCGCAAGTGACGTGCCGGTCGCGCAAACGGCACTCGATGCCTTGACGGCCCGCTTCGGCAATGTCCCGGAGGACGAGGCGGACGTGATCGTGGTCCTCGGCGGCGACGGCTTCATGCTTCACACGATGCACCGCACGCAACGTCTCAACACGCCCGTTTACGGCATGAATCGCGGCACGGTCGGATTCCTGATGAACGAATATAGCGAATCCGACCTGTTGGAGAGGCTCGCCGTGGCCGAGGAAGAAATCATCAATCCCCTGAAAATGAACGCACAATCGCGCGACGGTGGCATGCACGAGGCACTGGCGATCAACGAGGTGTCGCTGTTGCGCGCCGGCCCGCAGGCCGCCAAGCTGCGGATCAGCATAAACGGGCACCCGCGCCTCGACGAACTGGTCTGCGACGGCGCGCTGGTGGCCACGCCCGCAGGATCGACCGCCTACAATTACAGCGCACATGGGCCGATCCTGCCGATCGGGTCGGATGTCCTCGCGCTGACGGCCGTGGCTGCGTTCCGTCCGCGCAGGTGGCGCGGCGCGCTCGTCCCGAAGACCGCCACGGTGCGCTTCGACGTCATCGAGCCCGCAAAGCGCCCGGTGATGGCCGATGCGGACAGCCGATGGGTCGAAAGCGTGCTATGGCTCGAGGTCCGGTCCGAGACACGGATCGAGCACCGGATCCTGTTCGATCCCGGTCACGGGCTCGAGGAACGCCTGCTGCGCGAACAGTTTTCCTGACAGGCTTCAGACATCACTTCCAGTCATCGCGGCAAGCCACTGTCCCGTATCAATAAATCCCGATCCACCGAAACGAAAGATCGGCCTCGTGATCTCGGCCATAGGCGACGGCGGCAAGGCTGGTGACCGTCTCGGGGCGCGGCACGGCGCGCAGCAGCACGCCCGACCGCTCGAACGCCGAGAACGGCACGCGCACCTCCTGCCAGTCCGGCCCGCTCGGGATCGGCGCCTGGTAGTATTGCCAGGGCAGCACCGTCCCGCGCGTGCGAAGATGCAAGAAATAGCGCTCGCCATTGCCGCGCGTCTCGACCACCACGCCGCGGGCCTCCTCGGGGAATGGCTGCTCCAGATCCGCGCGCACCTGGATAAACCCGCCGCGGTTTTCGGTGCTGACCTCGCCCGTCAGGTGCAGGTATCGCGCATCGGCGGGCCCCACGGCACGCGCCCCGCCTTGCGACACGCCGCCCATCACCTGATCGCTGAAATACCGCCAGTTTTCCGGTGGAGGTGGGGTGTAGTCCAGCATGTCACCCTCCTGAGCCAGCACCGGCCCTGACAACAACCAGAGCAGGACCAGCCACACGCGTCGTTTCATTCCGTCATCCCCGCTGCTTGAGCCAGGCTGGCCGGATCGCACAGGATCGTGCCCTGCCCGGGACGTTCGATCAGGCCGGCCAGTTCCCAGTCACGCATGATGCGATTGACGCTTTCGCGCGTCAGGCCGACCAGATCCCCCAATTCGGATTGCGAAAACCGCTCGGCCAGCTGCAACCGGCCGTCGGGCAGCGCCTCGCCCCATTTCTCGGCGAGGCGCAACAGAAGCCGCGCCAGTCGCGTCTGCCCGTCGGTCAGCATATGCGCGGTATACATGCCCGATGTCTCGCGCAGTCTCTGGCACAACACCGCGATGGCATCGAGCGCCGCATCCGGGGTCTCTCTCAGAAGCCGCAGCACGCAGTCGCGCGTCAGCACGCGACCACGCACGGGCGTGACGGCGAAGGCATCCGCGCTGCGCGGCCCGCCGTCGAGCGCGGCCAATTCCCCCAGCACGTCGCCGGGCCCGAGATGGGTGAGGATCGAGCGCCGCCCGTCCATCGAACTGCTGCTGATCTCGACACGCCCCTCGACGATCAGCATCATATTGGTGTCATCGCCACCTGCCTCGTAGATCGTGGCCCCGGGCAGGAAAGTGACAAGGCGCCCGTTCCGCTTGAGCAGCGCCGCCATGTTCGGGCCCACTGTCGTCTTCATTCCTGCGCCCTTTTTTCTGCCATTGTGTGACTTGGATCACTGCACAGCCCCCGGCAATCGGCTATCAAGTCATTGTGTTTCGCGTGTCGAGGCGAGCCAAAGTCTTTTCACCACGTAATCATTTGTCTCGGCCGCGAAACATGGCAGGCTCGTGCTTTTGTTTCCCCATTGGCGCGTTCTGCTTGCCCGCTGTCCGGCGCGATTTAGTGAGTGAGTCGTGCCGGACAGCGCTTTCAGGATCACCGTGGCGCAGACGCTTGCGCACCCCCTCGCATCAGCCGCGACGCATCGCGGTCAGCCGCGACGCACAGATATTTATTTTCCCAGTCCAATGGTTTGCAGGGCGCTCTTGATCTCGTCGAGTATGGCGGGATCATCGATGGTCGCCGGTGTCTTGACGTCCTCGCCATCGGCCACCTTGACCATTATGCCGCGCAGGATCTTGCCCGACCGGGTCTTTGGCAGCCGGTCGACCACGACCGCCAGCTTGAACGCCGCGACCGGGCCGATCTGATCGCGGACAAGACGCACGCATTCGGCGGTGATCTCGGCATGCGGGCGATCGACTCCCTTGGTCAGACAGACGAACCCCACCGGCGCCTGCCCCTTCAGCGTGTCGCTGACCCCGATCACGGCGCATTCGGCCACGTCCGGATGGTTCGCGATCACCTCTTCCATCGCGCCGGTGGACAGACGGTGCCCGGCCACGTTGATCACGTCGTCGGTGCGCGCCATGATCCACAGGTATCCGTCCTCGTCCTGCATGCCTGCGTCGCCGGTCTCGTAGTAGCCGGGGAACGTGTCGAGATAGGACTTGTGAAACCGGCCTTCGGCATTCCACAGCGTCGGTAACGTCCCCGGCGGCAAGGGCAGCTTGATGGCGATGGCGCCAAGCGTGCCCGGCGGCTGCTCCTGCCCGGCCTCGTCGAGGATGCGCACGTCATAGCCCGGCATCGCGACGGTGGGCGAGCCGACCTTGACGGGCAGCGCCTCGATTCCCGTCGGGTTGCCGGCGATGGCCCAGCCTGTTTCAGTCTGCCACCAGTGGTCAAACACCGGCACCCCCATCACCCGTGCCGCCCAGTTGATCGTGTCGGGGTCGGCCCGCTCTCCTGCGAGGTAAAGCGCGCGCAGGTTGGAGATATCGTATCTCTGCAGCTCTTTCGCCTCGGGATCCTCGCGCTTGATGGCGCGCATCGCCGTGGGCGCAGTGAAGAAGCTGCGCACGTCGTGCTCGGAGATCACGCGCCAGAAGGTGCCCGCATCGGGCGTGCCCACCGGCTTGCCCTCGAAGACCACGGTGGTGTTGCCGTGCACCAGCGGGCCGTAGCAGATATAGCTGTGTCCGACGACCCAGCCCACATCGGAGGCCGCCCAGAACACCTCGCCGGGATCGACGTTGTAGATGTTCTTCATCGACCAGTGAAGCGCCACGAGATGCCCGGCCGTGTGGCGCACGACGCCCTTGGGCGATCCGGTGGTTCCGGACGTATAGAGGATGTAGACCGGGTGATTGCCCTCGACCGGGATACAATTGGCGGGCTCCACGCCGTACTGGCAGGCGTGCCAGTCGACATCGCGGCCCTCGACCAGTTGGGCCACTTCCTCTTCGCGCTGAAAGATCACGCAGAAATCGGGCTTGTGCGTCGCCTGCTCGATCGCGCCGTCGATCAGCGGCTTGTAATGCACGACGCGCCCCGGCTCGATCCCGCAGGACGCGGCGATGATCGCCTTGGGCCTGCAGTCGTCGATACGCACGGCCAGTTCGTGCGCGGCAAAGCCGCCGAAGACCACCGAATGCACGGCGCCGATCCGTGTGCAGGCGAGCATCGCCTCGAGCGCCTCGGGCACCATCGGCATGTAGATCACCACCCGGTCGCCCTTCTCGACGCCGCGCGCGCGCAACGCCCCGGCCAGACGCGCCACGCGGCTGCGCAGTTGCGCATAGCTGATCCGGTGCTTGGTGCCGGTGACCGGGCTGTCATGGATGATCGCCGCCTGCGCGCCGCGCCCGGCCTCGACATGGCGATCGACGGCGTTCCAGCAAGTATTCACCAGCCCGTCGCTGTACCATTCGTAGAGGGGCGCCTTGTCGTCGAAGAGCGCCTTCGACGGCTTTCGCACCCAGTCGATCCGCTCGGCCTGCTCCATCCAGAAAGCCTCGGGGTCCGCCAGCGAGCGCGCGTAAATGTCCTGGTATGCCATCGTATCCTCCTCCGATATCCCGCCATTGTGTTAGGCGTCACGCCGCGTTCAGGCAAGCGTCACGGTTCGGGGCGGGCGACAACATCGTCATAAATTTGCAGAACTTCGCCCGAATGCGCTGCAAAGTTTTGCAAATACGCTCAGTTGCGGTACTTTCCTGAAAACTTCAACGGCATCCGCAAATTCGCTAACCCTGCCCTGCAAATCGGTGATTCTACCCGTAATGCGCCACCGGGGTGCCAGCGATGGCCGACATGTTCAGAAGGCCCCGCGCGGTGATCGACGGCGTCACGATATGCGCACGGTTGCCCATGCCCATCAGGATCGGCCCGACCTCGAGCCCGCCGGCCTTCATCTTGAGGATGTTGCGCACCCCCGAGGCCGCATCCGCGTGACCGAAGATCAGCACGTTGGCCGCCCCCTCCATCCGGTTGTCGGGCAGAAGCCGCGCGCGCAACTCGGCATCGAGTGCTGCATCGATGGTCATCTCGCCCTCGTAACTGAAGTCGTGGCTGCCTGCATCCAGCAGGTCAATCGCCGCGCGCAGGCGCTGCGCGCCGTCATCGGTGCGATTGCCGAACTGCGATTGCGAACAGAAGGCGACCTTGGGCGCAATTCCGAAGCGGCGCACGTGGCGCGCCGCCCCGATCGCGGTTTCCGCCAGGTGTTCCGGCGAAGGCCTTGTGCGCACATGGGTGTCGGCAATGAACAGCGGACCGTCTTCGAGGATCATCATGCTCAGCGCGCCATGAGGATGATGCTGTTCATTCGCAAGCACCTGCTCGACATAGTTCAGATGCCAGCGGAATTCGCCGAACGTGCCGCAGATCAGGCAATCGGCCTCGTCACGCTGCACCATCACCGCCCCGATGGCGGTGGTGTTGGTGCGCATAATGGCCCGCGCCAGGTCCGGCGTCACGCCGCGCCGCGCCATTATCCGGTGATAGGTTTCCCAGTAGTCGCGGTAGCGCGGATCGTTCTCTGGGTTCACGACGTTGAAATCCCGCTCGGGCCGGATCAGCAGGCCCGCCCGCTCGCAGCGCCGCGCGATCACGTCGGGGCGGCCGATCAGGATCGGCAGTTCCGTGGTCTCCTCGATGATCGCCTGGGCGGCATGCAGCACACGCTCGTCCTCGCCTTCGGCAAACACGATGCGCCGCGAGGCACTTCGGGCGGCCTCGAAGACCGGGCGCATCAACAGCGCCGACTTGAACACGCTGGCATCCAGATCGGCCTTGTACTGGTCGAGATCGTCGAGCGGGCGCGCGGCGACCCCGGTCTCCATCGCAGCCGCCGCTACGGCACGCGACACGATGCCCGACAGGCGCGGGTCGAACGGCTTGGGGATCAGGTAGTCGCGGCCGAAGGTCATCTGCTCGCCGCGGTAAGCCGCCGCCGCCTCGGCACTGGTCGAGGCGCGCGCCAGGTCGGCGATGCCCTGCACGCAGGCCACCTGCATCGCATCGTTGATGTCCGTCGCACCCACGTCCAGAGCCCCGCGGAAGATGAACGGGAAACACAGCACGTTGTTGACCTGGTTGGGAAAATCCGACCGACCCGTGGCGATGATCGCATCCGGCACCGCAGCGCGCGCGACATCGGGCATGATCTCGGGGTAAGGATTGGCGAGCGCGAAGATGATCGGCGCCGGCGTCATGCTGCGCACCATGTCGGGCGTCACCACGTTCGGCCCCGACAACCCCAGGAATAGGTCGGCGCCCGCGATCACCTCGTCAAGGCGGCGCAGGTCGCTGTCCTGGGCGAAGGCCGCCTTCTCGGGGTTCATGTCCTCGGCCCGGCCCTCGTGGACCAGCCCGTGAATGTCGCAAAGCCAGATATTCTCGCGCTTGACGCCCAGCTTCACCAGCATGTTGAGACAGGCGATCCCCGCGGCCCCGCCGCCCGCCGAGGCGACCTTGATATCCTCGAACCGCTTGCCCGCGACATGCAGCGCGTTGGTCGCCGCAGCCCCCACGACGATCGCCGTGCCGTGCTGGTCGTCGTGAAAGACGGGGATGTCCATGCGCTCGCGGCAGATCCGCTCGACCGTGAAGCAGTCGGGCGCCTTGATGTCCTCGAGATTGATCGCCCCGAAGGTGGGGCCAAGCGCGCAGACGATGTCCGCCAGCTTTTCGGGGTCGGTCTCGTCCAGCTCGATATCGAAGCAGTCGATGCCCGCGAATTTCTTGAAGAGGACCGCCTTGCCCTCCATCACCGGCTTGGCGGCGAGCGCGCCGATATTGCCCAGCCCCAGCACGGCGCTGCCGTTGGTGACCACCGCCACGAGGTTGCCGCGCGCGGTGTAGCGGCTGGCGGCCTTGGGCTCCGCCTTGATCTCGAGACAGGCCTCGGCCACGCCGGGACTGTAGGCGCGCGCCAGGTCGCGGCCGTTGGCCATCGGCTTGGTCGCGCGGATCTCGAGTTTGCCGGGCCTTGGAAACTCGTGATAATCAAGCGCCGCCTGACGCTGTGTCTCTGTCGGTTCGTCGGTCATGCTGGTCCCCCCGGTGACGCCGGATACAAGTCCGGGCGCGGGTTGCGCGCCCGGCCGCCGGCGTTTCTTGTTCCGATGTCAGCTTGCACACCCGCACGGCCGGCTGCAA
>NZ_JBAPKY010000009.1:0-6072 GCF_037083785.1 Roseovarius sp. D22-M7 | reverse complement strand
GCGCGCCCGGCCGCCGGCGTTTCTTGTTCCGATGTCAGCTTGCACACCCGCACGGCCGGCTGCAATGCCGATATCCCTGCCCGTCTGCCCTTTCGCTGCCGCGCCGCGGCCGGCATATGCCAGGCGGGACCGTTACCGATCGAGGCCGGCGCGCACATCGTCGAGGATCCGCTTGGCCTCGGATCCCTGCATGCGCGCGATGTCGTCCTGGTATTTCAGGATGGCCCCCAACGTGTCCGCGATCACCTCGGGGCTGAGGCTGATCACGTCGAGCGCAAGCAGGCACTTGGCCCAGTCGATGGTCTCGGCGACGCCGGGTTTCTTGAACAGGTCCTCGGTGCGCAACGCCTGCACGAAGGCCACGACCTCGCGGCTCAACGTCTCGGCGGCCTCGGGCACGCGGGCATGCAGGATCTCGATCTCGCGATCGAAATCGGGATACTCGACCCAGTGATAGAGGCAGCGCCGCTTCAGCGCGTCGTGCACCTCGCGCGTGCGGTTCGAGGTCAGGATCACGATCGGCGGCTCGGGGGCGTGGATCGTGCCAAGTTCGGGAATGGTCACCTGGTAGTCGCTGAGGGCTTCCAGCAGGAACGCCTCGAACGGCGCGTCGGTGCGGTCGATCTCGTCGATCAGCAGTACCGGCGCGCCGCCGGGCTGCGGGCGCATCGCCTGCAAGAGCGGCCGCTCGACGAGATATTCCTCGGTGAAAAGCTCGTCCTTGAGATGCCCGCGATCCACGCCGCCCGCCGCCTCGGCGGTCCGGATGGCGATCATCTGTTCGGCGAAATTCCACTCGTAGACCGCGCTCGCGGTGTCCAGCCCCTCGTAGCATTGCAGCCGAATCAGGCGCCGGCCGAGACCCCTGGCAAGCGCCTTGGCGATCTCGGTCTTGCCGGTGCCCGCCTCGCCCTCGAGGAACAACGGCCGCGCCAGGGTCAGCGCCAGAAAGCTCACGGTGCCAAGCGCACGCCCGCAGATGTAATCCTGCCCCGCCAGCATGTCCTGCACGGCGCAGATGGATGAGGGGTGTTGCACGCTGTGACCTCCGCGATTGCTCCGAGGCGTTCAGAAGTGCATGGCGCGGGCGGCGCGGTCAAGGTGGCGGCCCGTCCGGCGCATCCCTCTGGTCTTGACCCCGGCGATTGTGTATCGCTGGCGTCATGACGACCTCACTGACCCTCCGCCGTCCCGACGACTGGCACCTGCATCTGCGCGACGGCGCGATACTGCGCGCGGTCCTGCCGGAATCCGCGCGGCATTTCGCCCGGGCGATCATCATGCCCAACCTCGTGCCGCCGGTCGTCACCGCCCGGGACGCCCGCGCCTATCGCGACCGGATCCTGGCGGCCCTGCCCAAGGAGATGACATTCACCCCGCTCATGACGCTCTACCTCACCGAGGAGACCGATCCGGCGGATGTCGCTCACGCCCATGCCTCGGGCCTCGTGACGGCGGTCAAGCTCTACCCCGCGGGCGCCACCACCAACTCGGCCTCTGGGGTGCGCGATGTCGACCGGGTGCGCGGTGTGCTCGAGAAAATGGCCGAGATCGGCCTGCCGCTCTGCGTGCATGGCGAGGTGACCGACGCGCATATCGACATCTTCGACCGCGAGGCGGTGTTCATCGACCGCGTTCTCGATCCCGTCCGCCGCGCCACACCCGGGCTGCGCGTGGTGATGGAGCATGTCACCACCCGCGACGCGGTGGACTATGTCACCTCGCAGCCCCGCGATCTCGGCGCGACGATCACCACGCATCACATGGTCATCAACCGCAACCACATCCTCGTGGGCGGGATCAAGCCGCACTACTACTGCCTGCCCGTGGCCAAGCGCGAGGACCACCGGCTTGCCCTACGCGCGGCGGCCACCTCCGGCGATCCGCGGTTCTTCCTCGGGACCGACAGCGCGCCGCATGCCGATCCCGCGAAGGAAAGCGCCTGCGGCTGCGCGGGCTGCTTCACCGCCCCGCACACGCTTTCCATCCTCGCGCATGTGTTCGAGGACGAGGACGCGCTCGACCGGCTCGAAACCTTCACGTCGCTCAACGGTCCCGCCTTCTACGGGCTGGCGCCCAACGACACGACCCTGACGCTGACGAAGGGCGACGCGGTCCGCTACCCTGAAAGGATCGAGACAGGCGACGGCCCCGTTACCCTTTTCGATCCCGGCTTCCCGCTGCACTGGCACGTCACCTGAGCTTCATCTTTCCACAAATACTCCCGCCGGAGGCATGATCGCTTTTCGGCGCAGCGCCCCCGACAAGGACACCCCGATGATCCCCGTCACCTACCCCGAGCCGCACGAGATCGCCCGCCTGACAGCGCGCATGCTGCTGGAAGTCGAGGCCGTGCATTTCAACGCGCGCGAGCCCTTCACGCTGGCCTCCGGCCTGCCCTCGCCAACCTATATCGATTGCCGCAAGCTGATCTCGTTTCCCCGCATCCGTTCGACGCTGATGGACTTTCTGACCATCACGGTGATGCGTGAGGCCGGGTTCGAGGCCTTCGACACCGTCGCGGGCGGCGAGACGGCGGGCATCCCCTTCGCGGCGCTGGTGGCCGAACGCATGGCGCTGCCGATGACCTATGTGCGCAAGAAGGCCAAGGGGTACGGGCGCAACGCCCGCATCGAGGGGGTGATGGGCGACGGCGACCGCGTGCTTCTGGTCGAGGACCTGACCACCGATGGCGGCTCGAAGCTCAGCTTCGTCGACGCGATCCGCGAGACCGGGGCAAGCTGCGGCCACACGGCGGTGATCTTCTATTACGGCATCTTTCCCGAAACCGCGGCGCGGCTCGCCGATCACGGCGTGCGGCTGCACCACCTTTGCACCTGGTGGGACGTGCTTGCCGAGGCCCGCGCGCAGGGCGCCTTCACCGCCGAGACGCTCGACACCGTCGAGGCGTTTCTGAACGGTCCGCGCAAGTGGCAGGAAACAAACGGAAAATAAACTCTGTCGGCGGCGTTGTGGATATCGTCAGATACGAATCGAAACTCGCATCAAGATATGGTATAAAGGAGTTTATCCGACACAGTATGCAGGGTCGACAGAAACAATACTGGGTTTACACGCGATTTATCCCCAGCCTCGCGCACAGGTTCATCCACGTGGCGTGATCGCATGATCTGACCTAAGACACCCGGACGACAGGTAAACCATAAAAGCAGGGACAGCAGGGATGAACGAGGTCAGCGTCTTCAACGCCACCGGAACCGAGATCCAGTCGGCCGAGACCGTGCCGCATTCGATCGAGGCCGAACAGCAGATCCTCGGTGCGATCCTGACCAACAACGAGATCTACGACCGCATCGCGCAGATCATCGGGCCGCAGCATTTCTACGACCCCGTGCATGCCCGCATCTTCGAGACCGCCGCGGCCCGGATCAGCCGCAACACGCTGGCTTCTCCGGTCACGCTGCGCGCCTTTCTCGAGGATGACGAGGGGCTCAAGGAACTGGGCGGCGCCAATTACCTCGTCACCCTCGCCGGCGCGGCGATCTCGACCTATGCCGCGCGCGACTATGCGCAGATGCTCTACGATCTCGCCATCCGGCGCGAACTGATCGCGCTCGGCCACGACATTGCCGGCAAGGCCGCACGCGTGAATGTCGACAGCGAGCCGAGCGACCAGATCGTCGAGGCCGAGCAGAAGCTTTACAACCTCGCCGAACAGGGCAAGTCGGATTCGGGCTTCCAGAGCTTTCTCAAGGCGGTCACCGATGCCGTGAACGTGGCCAACGCCGCCTACCAGCGCGAGGGCGGGATGGCCGGCATCTCGACCGGGCTGACGGATCTCGACCACAAGCTCGGCGGGCTGCACAATTCCGACCTTCTGATCCTCGCTGGTCGTCCGTCGATGGGCAAGACGTCGCTGGCCACGAATATCGCCTTCAACATCGCCCGGTCCTACCGCCGCGGCGTGCGCGCGGACGGCACCGAGGGCGCGGTGGATGGCGGGGTCGTCGGCTTCTTCTCGCTGGAGATGAGCGCCGAACAGCTCGCCAGCCGTGTGCTGTCGGAGGCCGCGGAAATCTCGTCGCACAAGATCCGCCAGGGCGACATGGACGAAGAGGAATTTCGCCGCTTCGTCGAGGCCGCCAAGACACTCGAGTCCTGTCCGCTCTATATCGACGACACCGCCGCCATCCCGATCGCGCAGATCGCGGCGCGCGCCCGGCGTCTCAAGCGCACGCACGGGCTCGACGTGCTGATCGTCGACTACCTGCAACTGGTGCGCGGCTCGGCCGACAATCGCGTGCAGGAGATCGGCGAAATCTCGATGGGTCTCAAGGCGATCGCCAAGGAGCTCAACATCCCCGTCATCGCGCTGTCGCAGCTCAGCCGCCAGGTCGAGAACCGCGAGGACAAGCGCCCGCAACTGTCGGACCTGCGCGAATCCGGCTCGATCGAGCAGGACGCCGACGCGGTGATGTTCGTCTTCCGCGAAGAGTATTACAAGGAACGCGAGAAGCCGGGCGATCACGAGATGGACAAGATGGCCGAATGGCAAGAGGCGATGGCCCGCCTGCACGGCAAGGCCGAGGTGATCATCGGCAAGCAGCGCCACGGCCCCATCGGCACGGTCGAGCTGAGCTTCGAGGATCAGTTCACCCGCTTCGGCAACCTCGTGAAACCGTGGCAACAGGGCGGCGTGCGAGAGTTCTGACCCGGCGCCGATAATGCGGCCTTCACGCGAAGGCCGCCACCTCGGCCAGGGCCCGCTCTACCAGCTCCGGCCCGGCGCCGGGACGGGTCGCGCCCTCGGAGAGCGCGCGCCGCCAGCCGCGCGCGCCCGGCCGGCCCGCAAAAAGCCCCAGCATGTGCCGCGTCACCTGGTGCAGCTTGCCGCCCTGCGCCAGATGCGCCTCGATATAGGGGAGCATATCGCGCGCGGCGTCCTCCACCCGGGTGTCGGGCGTGGTCGCACCAAAGATCAGACGATCCGCGGCGCAAAGGATATCGGCGGGCTGATGGTACGCCGCGCGGCCAACCATCACCCCGTCGAGCCCCGCATCGAGGAACCCTCGCGCCGCGTCCAGCGAGGCGATCCCGCCATTGATCGAGATGTGCATCCCGGGAAACGTCCGCTTCATCCGTAGCACGAGATCGGGATCGAGCGGCGGCACGTCGCGGTTCTCCTTGGGGCTCAGCCCCTGCAGCCACGCCTTGCGCGCATGGATGATGACGCGATTGCACCCCGCCTCCGAGATCCGGGTCAGAAACTCCGGCAGCAGGACCTCAGGGTCCTGGTCATCCACCCCGATGCGGCACTTGACCGTCACGTCGACATCAACGGCCGCGCGCATGGCCGCCACGCAGTCGGCGACAAGGCCCGGCCGCGTCATCAGCACGGCGCCAAACGTGCCCGATTGCACCCGGTCCGAGGGGCAGCCGCAATTGAGGTTGATCTCATCGTACCCCGCCTGCGCCCCCACGCGCGCCGCCAGCGCCAGTTCCTCGGGATCCGAGCCGCCCAATTGCAACGCCACGGGATGCTCCTCTGGGCTGTGATCCAGCAAATGCAGCGCCCCACCCCGCACCAGCGCCGCCGCCGTGACCATTTCGGTATAGAGCAACGTGCACCGGCTGAGCCGCCGGTGCAGATACCGGCAATGTCGGTCGGTCCATTCCATCATCGGCGCAGAAGATAAGCGCGCTGCCGCGGTGGCTGCGTTCAAAGGCATTCAGCAATCTCCAAGGGTCCGCCATCACTTGCGACAGACCCACTGTGCACACCATACGCACACGAAGGACGTACCGCCACCCTGCCCCGTGCAAAGACAGGCAATTAGCGGTGTTTGGGTGGGTCCAAGGCTGACACCAACCCCGAAACTCAATCTGTTCACGACCCACGGCTGAAATATGCTCATCGCCAATGCGATCCAAGGAGCAGACATTGCTGTGATGCGCAACGATAAATGAACAATCGTTTCTCAAACCTTCGCGTTGCGTGCAGCATTCAACAGGAACGGGCGTATTTTGTTGAAAAACTCGTGCTTGATCGAAGCGTAAGTTGCTGATTCAATTCTTCTGGCCAGCGGGAGAATTGAGCAATGTTGGGACCGA